>WGMW01000026.1 GCA_016124845.1 Flavobacteriales bacterium | reverse complement strand
TAACAGATGAAATGGTGAATGAATATCTGGAGCATCACAGAAGGAGTGATGACAATGGCGGAAGCAATTTCATCATTGAGTGAAAGACGACTTTCAGTCGTCAATCAAACCTATGGACTTCCAGTCCATAGTGGTTTAGTTAAATGCTTCACGACCAATATATCCTCCATTAATGAACTCAAGGCGATTCTCCATGTGGAGCAAATCACTACCCCCACATACGTCTGTAATTAGAAAACGTACGAGAGTGTCCTGTGGATATTTCTCCAGATACCACTCAACGGTATCTGGCATGTCCCATGCTATGCTTAAAAATTCAGGTTGAAGTTTTTTTACTTCCTCAATGCTAGAACCTTGTGGTACTTTTTCAGACCAGTCAATCATTTCATTATAGCAGTTTCGGCAACCAGCTATCAGCAAGCAGAGTATTGTAAGTAAGCCAACCGTTTCTTTCATTTCAATCCAACCATAAGCACAAATATCGAATAACTCAACAACCCCGTTGGTATATAATTTCGCTTTGCTCAATGAGATAGCTTCGCTAAGTTCGCATGGATTCGTAAATCTGAACCATTGCCAAAACCACAACTCTTCTTCATCTCCGGTCTTGGTGCCGACCACCGCGCGTTCGATCGCATTGAACTGGAAGACTACGACCAGACACATCTTCCGTGGTTGATACCGGAGAAGAAAGAGTCGTTCCATGATTATGTCAGGAGAATGGCCGAGCCCATTGCCGCTGCGGAGAATCCGATCGTCATCGGCCTTTCGTTGGGTGGCATTATGGCTTCGGAGATGACCACGTTTGTTCCGCACATGCGGGCCATTCTGGTTTCCAGCATCAAGGCACCTGAGGAGCGCTCTGTACTATTGAAGATCGGAAGAACCTTTCCCCTTCAGCGGTTGGTGACGGGAAAATCCCTGAAGAAAATGTCCTTTCTCTGGTCCATGGCCAAGCGCAAATACCCGAAGGAAGATGTGGACCACATGATGCAGATGTTCCACGATCAGGACGACCGCTTCCTGAAATGGGCCATTGTGAATGCACCATTGTGGAAAGGAAGGGGAGATGCGGAGCGCATTTCACAGATTCACGGCACGGCCGATCAGATGTTCCCGATCCATCGGTTGTCCAACCACATTACCGTAGAAGGCGGCACCCACCTGATGGTGTACACCAGAGGCAAGGAAGTGACCGAATTGCTGAAACAAGAACTAAAACGGATTGAAGGTGTTTAGCCCGTAAATCCGATCATACCTCGGTATTACTAAAGAAAACAGTTATGGCAAAGGTGAATGTGGGCGATACGGCCCCCGATTTTGAACTCAAGGACAAGGACGGAAACCTCGTAAAGTTGAGCGATTTCCGTGGTGAGAAAAGCGTGGTGGTCTATTTCTACCCGAAAGATGAAACGCCAGGTTGCACGGCTCAGGCCTGCTCTTTCCGCGACAGCTACCAAGACTTTACCGATGCAGGTGCGGAAGTTATCGGCATCAGCAGCGATGGGGCGAGTGCACATTCGGGTTTTGCTGCCAACCACCGTTTGCCCTTCATTCTGCTGAGCGACCCTGCTGGAAAAGCGCGCAAAGCATACGGTGCTTACGACCTTTTGGGATTGATCCCTGGCCGTGTCACGTTCGTCATCAACAAAGAAGGAAAGGTCATCCACAAGTTCGATTCGCAGCTTAGCCCCACCAAGCACATCAAAGAATCGCTGGACGCGATCAAGAAACAATAAGCCCCTGCATTTTGACCGATTGACCTCCCCCAACCCCTTCCCTCGAAAAGCTCAGGACAGGCTCTTGTCAGGAGGGAAGCGTTCTCCCCTCTGGGGAGATGCCGAAGGCAGAGGGGCTATTTCATATTTCAGATTTCGAGTTTCCTTTTAGCGGTTACCTTTGCCGCCCAAACAGAGGTATTATGAAAAACCTGTCGCTCGGCCTAAATGCCGTTCTATTTGTGGCCGTTGCGGTCCTTTACTACTTCCAATTTTCGGATTCGAAGCCGAAGGCGCGCAAGAACACCGTTGATGCGGCCGTGGTCGATAGCGTTTCCAGCAAGCTGAAGATCGCTTACGTGAACACGGATTCGCTGTGGAACCATTACAAACTCATCGATGAATTGCAGGGCGATCTGGAAGCCGAGCGTGCCAAGGCGGAACGGAAAGTGGAGCAGCGTACGGCTGTGCTCGAAAAGCAATTGGAGCAGATGGCCACGGAGCTGCAAAGCAAAATGGCCGATTTCGAGAGCAAGGGCCGAACCATGAACGAAGCGCTTCGCAACATGAAAATGCAGGAGCTTCAGAGCTTGCAGCAGAATGCGCAGTCGTTCTCGTTGGAGGCGGACCAAGAGGTCAATGACCTGCAACAGCGACTTCAGCAGAAGTTGATGGACCAGGAGTTGGCAGGAACCAAAAAGGTGCAGGATAACATCAAGGCGTATCTCAAGGAATACAATCAGGATTACGATTTCACCTATGTGTTGGCGTATTCTCACGAAGCAGGTGGCATTCTGCTTGGCGATCCCATGTTGGACATCACCAAAGATGTGGTAGCAGGATTGAACGAGATCTACGATGCCGAGCAGGCTGCCAAAGCGGAGGCTGAGGGCAAAGACAAGTAAGACTTTCGGATGGCCTACTTGCGATTGGTGCGTTGGCCGAATGTCCTCATTGTAGGACTGATCTTTCTGTTGGCCAAAACGCAGTTGGTAGATCCGATGATGGCTGCGGCTTCTCTTGAGTCATGTCTCAGCACTTGGCAATGGGTTCTGCTGGCGTTGGCCACCATGTTCATCATGGCATCGGGCAATGTGGTCAACGATATTTTCGATCAGGACATTGACCGCATCAACAGACCAGAGAAGAACATCATCGGTAAGATGATCTCCGAAAAACGGACCTGGAACTTATATTACACGCTCAGCAGCCTCGGCCTCGGCCTCGGAATCGTATTGTGCTGGCAATTGGGCAACGCATCCAGCTCACTCATCTTCATGCTTGCCATGGGCGGACTTTACTTCTATTCGTACTCGTACAAGCGGCAGTTCCTCATTGGCAATGTGGTGGTGGCGCTGCTTGCTGGGCTGGTGCCGTTCATGCCCATTTACATGTATATCCTCTGCGAACCGCAGCTTTGGATGCAACTTCCGTGGGTTCCTGTGCTGGTGGCATTCTCGTTCTTTTCGGTGATCACCACGCTCATCCGCGAAGTGATCAAAGACATGGAAGACCTGAAGGGCGACCGACTGCTGCGCTGCCAAACGCTTCCCGTTGTACTTGGAATAAAGGGAACCAAAGCCGTGGTGATCGTGCTGAGTCTGGTTCTGATGGCATCGGTAGGTAAGCTGCAAGTGGCGTGGTGGCAGTCTGGCGACCTTGTGATGTTCTGGTATTTTCTGGCGGCTGTGCAATTGCCAACACTCATCCTCATTGGTCTTGTGCTTAAGAGTTCTGAGCCGAAGGAGTTTCATCGCGCCAGCACCTTGACCAAGTTCATCATGTTGGGTGGAATATTGTCGATGCTCATTTTCAGAACCATGCTGGCATGATCCATCTCAAGGGAAGAGAATTGATCCTTGCTTCGGCTTCGCCAAGAAGAAAGTGGCTGATGACCGAGTTGGGTGTGCCGTTTTCCGTGCAGCCGAAAAACGTGGAAGAGGTTTATCCCACCGATCTGAAACGGGAGGAAATTCCGCTGTTCCTTTCCAAGCTGAAAGCAGATGCTTTTTCGGAAGATGAGTTGGAGGGAAAGATCGTTCTCACGGCCGACACCATTGTTTGGCTCAACGACCGTGAACTCCAAAAACCCGAAGATCTGGAGGATGCCAAGCGCATGATCCGTCAACTTTCGGGAGTTTCGCACGAAGTTTACACGGCCATCACCATCCGCACTTCCGAAACCACCATCTCCGATTTTGACCGAACGGAGGTTCATTTTCGTGACCTCACTGAAGAGGAGATCGAGTATTACGTGGAGACTTACAAGCCGCTCGACAAGGCTGGAGCTTACGGAATCCAAGAGTGGATCGGCTACGTGGGCATCGACCGCATCGATGGCTGCTACTTCAACGTAATGGGACTTCCGCTGCGGAAGGTGTATTCGGTGCTTAGCTCGATATAGTATAGTTCTCAAGTATTCTGATAGCGTATCAAGTCAGATCATTCCTAAATTCAGGGAATGTTTCTCAGAATTTCATTGCTGCTTTTAATCCTTGCTGCAAAGCCGTGTCGGTCGCAGGATTTTCTTGAAGAATTGAAAAAACGAAACCAAAATTATTTGGACAGTCTTGATAAAGCCTATTTGGGTTCAAGTGCTGGTGAAAATCTGCTTCTTGAATTGAAATTTTGGAAATCCATCTCTGATGGCGGAGGGACAAGCCTGCTGTATCTGACCTTTTCAACGGATTCAATTTGGAGTGCATCGTATCATAGTCGCAGAAGGAATAAGGAGATTCGGTTATCCGAAAAATGGTCTGATAGATGGAAACGATTGACCCAATTAGGTATTGGCCAACTGTCTGGAAAATATGAGGCTCTTTACGAGGAAATTGATGAAAATGGTGACACCGCTTTGACAGGTATTGTGGATGGGGTTTCCTATAGGATTGAATTCAACGATTGGAAAGGAGCAGTATCTTATTCATACCATTGCCCAAGGATGAGACTTGAATATGAACCCGAAAACGAAGAGATGAAAAGGTTTGTGGAAATCTTAGACATCCTTCATCGTGAATTTGGAGGAATTGGAAAAAATTATTGACCAAGTAAAAACACCATCGTATCAACTCCATCCGCGTAGTCCCACAACTCTGGAGATTGCGCTTTTCCGAACGGAACGGAGTTCTCAAAACCCAATTTATCTGAGGCTACCACGCATTGAATCTGTTTTTCGTGAATTTTCACTTCGGCATGCATCTGCTCCAAGGTGCTGAAGGTCTGATAATGCAGCACGCCAACTGGGCAGCCCAAACTCGCCTCTTCCCTTAGCAAAAGGAAACCATTGTCCAAGTGCGCCATTTTCTCCACCAAAAAGATGGCCTTGTGGTACTCGTAATTGTTCCAATACTTGTTGTGGCTACCGATCGGTTTCCAATCCTCCAAAGCATTCAGCAGCAGTTTCGGTTCCACTTTATCCGACAGATATACCTTGGAAACGTTGCGGCAACCTAATCCGAAATAGCGGAAAATGTCTTTGCCCAAAGCACGCAGCTCGTCCTCGCTTTCATCTCCAGAAATGATGGCAATGGAGTTTCGGTTCTTACGGATGATGTTCGGGTATTTACCGAAATAATATTCGAAGTAACGCGCGGTGTTGTCGCTTCCTGTGGCAATAACATGCGTAAAACCTTCCAATTTGCCGTGGCTCAGTTCAATCTGCAAAGCCAGTTCTGGCGATATCTCAGCGATGGTTTCCACCAACTTCTTCGGTAGAATTTCATCTTGCGAGGAGGTTTTTACCACGGCCGTATTTCCCGAGATCAGCACACACAACAGGTCGTGGAAACCCACCAGCGGAATGTTCCCGGCCATGACCAAACCAACACGTTTGTTGCCTTTTTCAGGCATCTGGCCGTAGGCCGAAAGCCACTTTTGCAGCTTTTCCGTCTCCAACATGTAAGCAATTCCGCGCAGCGCAATGGCCATATTCTCCTGCGTGAACCATCCGTTCTTGGCTTCTGCCTGTTGGAAAGCAGCGGCCCAATCGCTTTCCGCTGGGTTTTCGGCCACTTCGGCCAACCGTTTGCCCAATGCTGCAAAAGCCGCTATCCGTTGTTGATGGTTCATTCTTGGTGTGCTATCTTTGTGGCCGCAAAACTACAAACCTCTCAAAGCAACAGAAACGATGGCGATCAAGATCACAGACGAGTGCATCAACTGCGGGGCATGCGAACCGGAATGCCCGAACAACGCGATATATGAAGGTGGGGCCGAGTGGCGTTTTTCGGATGGAACATCTCTGAAAGGTCAGTTCACGGGTTTCAGCGGTTTTACCGCTGATGCGGATGCACCACAGGAACCAAAGGAAATGGACGTTTATTACATCGTTACCGATAAGTGTACCGAGTGTGTCGGTTTTCATGATGAGCCACAATGCGCGGCTGTTTGCCCTGTAGATTGCTGCGTGGACGATGAGGATAACCCGCATACCGAAGCGGAGAACCTTCAGAAGAAAGAATCACTTCACCTTTAAGAGAAGGGCAAGGAGTTTGAAAGGCGAGACATGTTCTCGCCTTTTTTATGCAATTTTCCCAAGGGTCGAACGTAGATACAGTTGATTGAAAGCCATTCTGTCCATATTCTTTCTGTTCGTCACGCTGTGCGTAAATGCGCAGGTTGAGACCGCATTCCGAGATTCGGTTAAAAGTCTTTTTGACCTGATGCGTACAGCCGATGATTCTGAAAAAGTGCTGGCGGCCACCAAACTCGAAGCACTCTTCTCAGAATATTACGAAGACCCATCGCATTTTGATGATGAATTGGATTCGGTGCCGTTTCTCGGACAGCTATCATCTTCGGATGATGCCGTGAAAATGCTCTGCTGGAACATTGCCTTTGAGAACGGAGCGTTGCAATACCATTGCGTTATGCGACATCGGCCAACCAAAGAAACGGTTGCGGTCACCGTTTTTCAGGACAACGAATCTGATTGGAATCATATTGAGCGCAAGCCTGTACGACCCAACGATTGGTACGGAGCGTTGTACTATAATATTTTGTCCAACCGCTATCGTGGCAAAACCTATTACACCGTTCTGGGCTGGGATGGCAAGGACAACATCACCAACCGAAAAGTGGTGGATGTGATCAATATTCAGGGGAAGTCGGTAATTCTTGGAGCCTCCATTTTTAAGGATGATAAAGACCGCCCAACAAACAGGTTGATCTACGAGTACGCCAACGATGTTTCCATGGCCCTGAATTATGACGACAAGGAGAAGATGATCATCATGGATCATTTGGCACCTGAGGATTCGCGTTTTGAAGGGCAGTATCAGTTTTACGGGCCTGATTTCAGTTACGATGCGCTCGAATTCAAGAAAGGGGAGTGGGTACTTCTGAAAGATGTGTTTGCCAAGAACCGCAGCCTGAACAATCTTCCTGAAAACGCCAAACCAGGCGATTTCAAGGATTGAAAAACCAATTATGGTTTGGATTAAATTTGCCGCGTGAAACTCTAAATCACACCTTCAATCCAAACAATCTTCATCATGAAAAAACTATTTACAATTGTTGCCTTCTTGGGCGTGACCGCAGTTTTTGCACAGAATTCTGAAACCAACATGAACGTGAACATGGGCAGCATGGGAATGGACATGAACGTGAATGTCAACGTCACCGAAACCTATTCGGAATCGTACAGCACATCTACCACCAGTAACACGAACACAAGCGACCATTATGTGATGCCAGGCTACAGCGGTGCCATCGGTTGTCCGTGGCCAATGGAGGAAAGCGATTTTCAGAGCGCGCAGAATTCTGTTGCTTCCAAGGATTTTGAGGATTCGAAATTCACTGTGGCCAAGCAGATCACAGGTTCCAACTGCCTTACGGCCGATCAGGTGCGCAGAATGATGGGAACGTTCGATTTTGAACAGACAAAGTTGGATTACGCCAAGTTTGCGTACGATAAGACCTACGACATTGGCAACTATTACAAACTGAACGATGCGTTTGAGTTCTCTTCAAGCATTGATGACCTGAACGCATACATCAACGGTCGTTGATCTTCAGATAACTGAAAATGCAAAGCCCCACACATCTTGCATGTGTGGGGCTTTTTATGGCACAAAAACGCCCCGCCATGTACATGACGGGGCGGAAAAATGGGAGTGGCAGTTGTCACCCACCGACCATGTATCGGCCACTCCCAAACTTTTCTATTTGCTATCTGCCAACAGGTCCTCAACCTTGTTCACCTCCTGCTTGATGGCCGCTTCGGACTTGCGGTAGGCGTCTTTGGTGTCCTTTTTCACATCATCCCATTGATCTGCCGTGGCATCTTGAACGTCCTCCAATTGACGGTCGAGGTCTTTTTGCAGGGATTTCAGCTCTCGCATTTCATCCTTGGCATCGGCTGTCAGTTTTCGCTCGTCCAAGCGCGCTTGCAGTTCGGTTATCTTCTTGTCGAGTTTGTCTGCGGTGCGCTCCATGCGCTTGATGGCCTGATGCTGCGCGAGTTCGTCCAATTGTTGGTCCACATGTTCTGTGGCGGCTTGAAAAGCTTCCTTGAACTCGTTGTTCACATCCTTTTGGGTCACCCGCTTGTCTTCGTCCGTCTCCGATTCGCCTGCCGCGAACATCTCCTCAATGACCGTTTGTTCTTCTTGATCGGCATCTTTCTGTGCGGTCTTGCCTTCTTCGGCACGTTGGCCGCATTGGCTGAATGCAATGGCACCGAAAGCTGCTGCTAAGATGAATGTCAATCTTCTTACTTGCGTTTTCATGATTTCTATTTTTTGATGGTTAAACTTCTGTTTGGTGGTTGGCGGCAGGCATTTCGCCTGCCGCCTTACCTATATTATTTGGCAAAGGCTGTTTCGTTATACTGGCCGCCTTTGGTCAGAATCACCAGGTATTTCGTGCTTTCCCAGAACTTGTCGGGGTCTTTGATCTGTAGCCATTTCACCTCACCGTTCTGGTCTTCGACCATGTCGTAGCTGTCTGTACTGTGGTTCGAAACCAGCTCGGCATCTTTCCCGAAAACGGGGATGGTGGTGTCGTCATACATGTCAATTCTGTTGAAACGTTTCTGGTTGAAGTCGTCTTTGATGGTTTTGGCCGAGGCAATTCCAAGGAAACCGCCTTCTTTCTCAACCACATCGCTTTCTTTCAGCTCTTTGAAGGTTCCGACCGCATAGTATGCGGTTCGTCTCTGCTCTTCCTCGTAATTGATCTGTTGGGTCTGCATCGCCACCACAAATTCCTTCTGTGCCAGCTCTTTGGTTATATCCTGATTCTCATCCTTGGCAGACGCAAGATCCTGCTTCAACTGTTCGGCATGTGCTACCAACTCGTCTGTTTTTGACTTGTACTCGGCAACGCGTTTCTCCAAGTTGGCAACCGAATGCTTGTATTTTTTCAGTCGGCTGTCCTTCTCACCGATCTGGCCTTTCAGACCATCGATCAGATTGTTGTTCTCTCCAATGAGATGCTCTATCGCATCGATCTCCATTCTGATGCGCTCCTCTGGGCTTGCATCGCCTTGGAACTCGCCAGTGTTCAGGTTATTCAACACGTAACCTTCCTTCTCGCGAATGGAGGCCAGATTGGACTCGATCTCTGCAAATTGCTCGTTGGCGTATTGTGCCTCCAAGGCGTTGTAATCGAGCTTGGTCTGCATTTCCACCAGTTGTTCGTTGAGTTCGGTGTTCTTGTTGTACTGATCGTAGGCATAATATCCTGCGGCCAGCGTAGCAACTCCGAAAAGTGCAATGGCAACATTCTTAGCTGCGCTTGAACTGTTTTTTGCTTTCGTTTCCATGACTTTTGTGTTTTGTGCCAGCCGTGGGCCAGCGGGTTCTTACTCTTTTTGGTTATGCTCTCAGTTGTTTTTCTTCGGGTCTGATGTAATCCCAGAATCCTTTCTGCATCATTCCCAGCGCCAACTGAAGTTCTTTTTCCGATTTTACATTGATGATCTGGTGCCGCTGGCAGAATTCTCTGATCTTACCGATCACCAGTTTCTCTTCGTTGCTCATCAACTCCGAGAAGTTCATCAGTATCAGGTGTGCATCTTCGGTCAGTAATTTCAGGCAGTCGGCAGCGGTTTCACAGTTCTGGACATCCAATTCAAGCGCTGTCAATCCGTTTGCTTGCACATTCTTTATCCAGTCTAAAAAGTTATGGCTGTATTTCTGTTCCGAAACGCTTAACATGATTCTGATCTTTGTTTTTCCTTTCATTATTTCTTGTTGATCTGTGGTTGCTCCTGTATTTGCAAACCACACGCCAGCGTGCCAGAAAAATGTTTTTCAACTGAGAATCAGTCAGTTAGAATTTTCGCCTACAGGTGTGCCATTTTCAAAATGAAAAAGTGGGTTTCAGAATGGATAGGTAAATAGCCAGGAGCTATTAAAGGATAGTATCTACTGGGCCGAAGTAATGTTCAAATTCTCCTGAATCATTCCGAGAGAACATATAGACCATTGGAATATTTACACTCTCGTTGATAAAATTCATATCCGCGTAAAGCGTTTTCAAAGTCTCAAGCTGCTTCACCGAATTTACCCAAACGACTGGCTGAAGCATTATATTCGAATTTAAGCTAATGGACTTTTCTTCCTTCTTTTTGCAATACTTTGAATTAAGCCAGTATCTGAGATGACCTATATTCTCAAACCCCGTCAACTCCAAGTGCAAATTGAGCACTTCAACAGTAACAAATTCATCACTATTAATTTTGCGGAGAAGAAAATCCACCGATTGGTTACTCTCCTTGGCGCTTACGATTCCTTCAACCTTACAGAGTTCAAATTGTTCTGATGACTTAAACCAGTAGAGAACCGATAACTCTCCAATGTAATTCAAATAGTTCCTGCTCAATTCAGTTAAAATCTTTGAAACAGTAGACTGAATTTGCTTCTTTTCTTCATCGGACAATATTGAATTCAGGTTGGAAAACAAACGATTGAAATAATCAAACAAGGCAACTGATTTACCATCACCACGGAACTTGCCTACCAGGACCGAGTAGAATGTTGCGTCTTGAATGAATCCTTGACCTTCACTCTTGATTCGCTTTCTAGACCGTTCAACAGAATTATATAAAAGACGATTTGCTCTAGTCCAAGAAATTGGCTGACTACCGATTAGCTTAATAAAGCTGGGCATTTGAACCCTTATAAATGGTTCAACATCATATTTCATTTTTCCTCAATCTCTTTCAGAAAACGGTAAACGGTGGTTTGGCCAATGCCGAGTTTTTCGGCCACCAGAGCGGTGTCGTTATGGCAACGCTGCATGTAAATGGCAACGATCCTGCGGTTGTATTCCCGCATGGTCATGTCCTGCGTCAGCACATCGGGCAGCGCATCCGAAGTACTGAGCGTGATGTCGTTGGCCTGGATCTCATCTCCAGAAGCCATCACAACCGCCAGTTCCACAATGGATTTCAATTCGCGGATGTTTCCTGGCCACAGATAACCCAACAGCTTTTGCTTGGCGTCTTCAGAAAGTGATTTTGTCTCCATCTGATTTTCCTTGCAAAAGCGTTCCATGAAGAACTTGGAGAGAATGAGCACGTCTTTTTCGCGCTCGCGCAGAGGCGGCAAATGGATCGGCAGTCCGAAAAGGCGGTAGTAAAGATCTTCGCGGAAGTTGCCCTTTTTCACTTCTTCCTGAAGGTTGCGATTGGTGGCCACGATAATGCGGCAATCGGTTTTCACAGGTGTGTTGCTTCCAATTCTCACCACTTCCTTTTCCTGTAAGGCACGCAGCAACTTGGCTTGAAAACTCATGTCCATTTCCCCGATCTCATCCAAGAAAAGCGTTCCGCCATCGGCCTCTTCAAACTTTCCTTTTCTGCGCGAAGCGGCACCTGTGAACGCGCCTTTCTCATGTCCGAAGAGTTCGCTCTCGATCAACTCGGCAGGAATGGCCGCCATGTTTACTGGAACGAACGGCTTGTCCTTGCGCGATGAGTTGTAATGAATGGCCTTCGCCACCACTTCCTTTCCCGTTCCCGTTTCGCCCGTAATGGTAACCGTAATGTTGTTGGTGATGGCCTTTTCCATCAGCCCGAACACCTTTTTCAGCGCGGGGCTGTTGCCAACAATGGTCTTCTCGAAGCTGTACTTGCCCTGCACCTCCTGTTGCAGGGTGATGATGCGTTCTTTCAATCCCGCATTTTGGCGGATGTTGTTTACGCAGTTCAGCAAGCGGTCGCGGATGTCTTTGGCCTTCACCAGATAATCGTACGCACCAGACTTCAGCAGCTCAACTGCGGTCTCGATCTGTTCCTGCTCAGAAATGACCACCACTTCAATGTTCGGGTTGCGGTCTTTGATGCGTTTGAGAAGCGTTTCACCGTCCATGTCGGGCAGGCGATAATCCACCGTGATCACATCTGGGTTTTCGGAAAGCGCATCAAGAACTTCCTTGCCCGAAGTGAACGACCTGACCACAAAATCGGGGTTCAACGACAGGTTGTGAACCAGCAGTTTATTGTACCACTCATCATCCTCCACCACAAAGATCGTAAACGGCTTCTCGCTCATAAATTCAGTCTTTTTTCTACTTGTTTCAGCACGCTTTTTGCTTCTTCATCTATCTTGAGAAAGTGCTCTTCCAGCGCCTCAATGTCGGCATTTCCGCGGCCTTCCTCTTCCAACTTTTTCAATTCCTGGTACAGCCGAATGGCCGAAACGTGCTTGCATGGCGCGCTGATGCGATGCGCGTGTTCTGCCACTTGCAGCCTTTCTTTTGCGGTCAGCGCTTCGCGGATGTCCTCAAGTCCCTTTTTCGTTCCATCAAAAAAGGTTTGCAGCATTTCGTGGAAGAACGATTCGTCATTTCCGCTCATTTCCATGAGTTCTGAGAAATCAAGTTCCGTGTTGTTTTCGGGGGATGATTTTGATTCCGTGGACAGGTTCTCCGATCCGCCAATCACTTGTCCGATGATGGCAAGCAGTTCGTTCTCTTTGAACGGCTTCGCAAGGAATCCGTTGGTCCGCGCGGCTTCATACTCTTCGCGGTCTTCCAATGTGACGGCCGCTGAAAGAATGATGATCGGAGTTGAGTTCTTGTTCGGATCTGTGAGATTTCTGATGGCTTTCGTGGCTTCCAATCCACCCATTTCGGGCATACGCGCATCCATTAGAATGAGATTGAAAGCAGGCGTTTCCGCCTTTTCCAACGCCTCTTTTCCGTTAGACGCTTCCTCGAAATTCGCTCCATGTTTTTTAAGAATGGTGCTCAATAATTTGCGGTTGAACGGCTCATCATCCACGATCAGCACGTTCAATCCGTTCAGCGATTCGACCACAGAAACTGAAGATACGCTCTTCGAAATGTCCGCTTCTGAACCTGCTTTGTAAGGAAGACCCAAAGTAATCTCGGTGCCTTTCTGCAATTCACTCTTCACTCGGATTTCACCACCATGCAGATTCACCAAACGATTGACGATGGAAAGGCCAAGACCTGTTCCGCCATAATTGCGTGTGGTGCTTGCTTCGGCCTGTTCAAATTCCTCAAACACCTTACTGATCTGCGCCTCCGCCATCCCAACACCCGTATCTGAAACGGAAATTTCGATACCGTTTGATATGGCCTTTACATAAACCGAAACGGAACCTTTGTCTGTGAATTTCACCGCATTGCCCAACAGGTTGAGCAGCATCTGACGCAGTCGATACGCATCGCCCAGCACAACTTTTGGAACTTCATCAGCCACCGAAACGGACAATTTCAATCCTTTTTGCAATGCCAACGGCTGAATAATAGACACGGCTTCATCAATGGTTTCGCGAAGCCGAAAACCCACATTTTCCAGTTGCAATTTGTCTGATTGGAGTTTGGTGAGGTCAAGGATCTCGTTGATCACGTGCAGCAAGTGGTCGGTTGATTTTTGCACCATGGAAAGTTGTTCCTGTTGTACTGGATCCAACTTGCTTGTCGCAAGCTGCTCGGTAAATCCAGCAATGGCATTCATCGGGGTGCGGATCTCGTGGCTCATGTTGGCCAAAAAACGTTCTCTGGCGCGTGCCATTTCCTCCGCTTGCTCCTTTGCAGACCGAAGCGCTTTTCGGTAACGGTTGTTGTTTCGGGTGTAACCGAGGATCACAAAGGCCATGATCAACAGAAGAAAGCCCATCGAAACGAAGAACAGCGCCATTTGCAGGTTCGTTTCGTTCACGGTTTTCTCTGCGCTCTGGGTCTTGTAGGCCAACCGCTGCAATTCGCGCTGTTCCAGCGTGGCAAGTTTCTCGCGGACGCGTTCGGTGATCCGATTGTTCTCCGCGATCAGATTCATTTCCTGCTCCCGCATGATGCGTTCCACCAGTGCTTCTTCTTTCTTTACTTTCTGCACAGCTCGGCTCACATCCTCAACCGTTACCTGATCGGCCTTCTGGGTGTTGCTGTCCGACTCATCTTTGCCCATTTCAAGACGGAGAACAGCCTTGTTCAAAGCAACATCCGCCCGATACGGATCGCTCAGTTTCAGCCAGCGATTCAGCACATCCACCTTCTCATAAATAAGCAGCCGCACCGAATCCAGTTCCGTTTGGAATTCGGCATCTGCAGACGTCAGTTCTTCCAACCGCTGCACAGAATGTTCGGTTCGTTCGATGGCGGCAGCAAACTGCTTCAGATAGATGGAATCATTGGTAAGGTTGAAGGATTTGACGCTGTTTTCGGCATCCGCCAATCCGTTCATCACCGATTTGGTAGTTGAAAGTCGGAGGTCGGGCAGCGCATCTTTTCCAAGCTCGGTCACCACATGCGAGAACTGTCTGTACGCGTAAATGCCCGTGATGCTGACCAGTGCCAGCGCCACGAGCATGATGGCTGCTATCCGAAACTCGAAGTGCTTATTCATCCAATTGTCCAACAAGATAGGCACGCTTCGGTTACCCGCCATCAATGGAAGAGGTCTTCCACCAGTTCATCCACAAAAAAGCAGGATTTCTGCAAGGTGTATCTGTCCAATTTGTAAAGAAATGCCGAAGCGCCCTGCTCCAGACTTTTCCCTTCGGTAAAGGCATTCCGTGTTTTGGAAACGACCACCACTTTGCACTTGTTGCAGTTTCTTCGGATCTCGCGGATCACATCCTGGGCCGTTATCCCGTTACCGAGATAATAATCGAGGAAGGCAATGTCCGTGTCTGATTTGAGATTGCGGATGCAGTCATCGGCATGCACATACGATTCGATATCGAACCTGAAATCGGTGGCCTGTGCAATGGCACGCGTGTAGCTCTGAAGCTGCCGTGTGAGCAAACGATTGTAAAAGTCGCTGTCGTCAAGCACGACTATTCGGATGTTGTGGTTTTCTGTTTTCATCGTATTCTGTTTGGATGATGTATGTGAACATGGAAGATCGAGGAAGGAGTCGGAACTCCTTCCCCGAGTCTAACCTAAGTTTAGAACTGGATGGTGCCCATTTGCGTGATGCGACCTTGCGCCACGACCACACCTTCAATGGTCTGATCCTGCAAGTGGTCCAGCATCCCATGTCCCTGCTGGCTTGGCATCAGCGTTACGGTGTACGTGCCATCTTGCATGCCGCGCACCAGAAACTGACCCGAAGCATCGGTGTAACTGCTGAAACTGTTGTTGCCATCGGTCACCTGTACGGCCGCGCTCTCGGCACCTTCTATCTTACCGTGTACGCCTGTAGAGGCATCTTCGATAAGTGAGATGGTCGGGTTGAGCACGAACTGCTGTCCGTTCTGGATAACCGATTCCATTACGTGGAAATCGAGCAGGATTTCAGCACCCACATCGGCAGAAACTTCCTTGTCAATGTCGATGATGACCTGATGTGAACCAGAATTGGCCCAGTTGAGGTCGATGGTGGCGTTGGCACCTCCGGTCATACCACCGAGGTCGAAACCCAGATCGGTGCCACTGTCAAACGACAGGGAATTGTCGTTGCCGAAGGTGATTCGGACTTTGGAATAAACGCCTGCGTCCGCATCTCCTTGGTAGGCCAATTGGGTTTCAGCACCGTTTGTCAGGTCCAGCACACTTACGGCCTGCACCTCGTTGTTCAACGAGATCCAACCAGAACCTTCCAAGTAGGCCTCTACGTTGGTGATCTCCACATCCAAGGCGTCATAATCGCCTGGCGCATCGGTCATCTTTACTGCAAACGAGCCTGCCGCAGGACCGTCAGGGTCTGGGTTCATGTCTTCTTTCTCGCACGATGAAAAGGCAAACAGAACTGCCGCGATCATCGCTGTTGTTGAAATTGATCTTAGCGTCTTCATAGCTTTTTGTTTTTAGTTAGACTTCGATTAGTTCTCGGGTCTAATTGCCAACGCTATGCCAATGCAAGACGGGTTTGGGTCAATACATTTCTAATGGACTGTTTTTCAGTACGATGTGCCTCAAGGATGGGGTTTGAAGCTCTTCGGGTCGTTGTGTGCTGATTTTCAAAATGAAAATCTGGCTTTCGATTCGGAGAAAATAAGTGCAAATCAAAAGCCCCACACGTGCAACACGTGTGGGGCTTTCTTTTTCGAAGCTTTCGGAGTTTCACCGAAAACCTACAAAGCTCTTTGACATTCCACAGGTCTTACGACCCGATTCCCTGTCAAAAAAGAGAAGGCGAATTAGGCCTTACCCAAAATCTTGAACATTCCAGTTCCGCAAGTTGGGCAAACACCTTTCAATGCCTTACGAGAGTTCTTCATAGTAACCTCTTTAGCATCTTTCATTTCTCTTTTTGCTTTGCACTTTACACAATAAGCTTCAGCCATTTTAAATAGTTTTTGGTTAACAATTGTTTAAATGTAAGAACAAATGAACACGAACTGCTGAATAAATCAAATATTTCTGAGCATAAGTTATCAACGATTGCCCCCGAACAACTGAACTTGGAACATTGTGGTCTCCAGTTCAGCGTCATTTTCTTGTCCCGAAATCAAGCTTCAAGAACAGATAATCTGGGTCTTACTCGTTAGTTCCCAATATTTTAAGACTTTCGCACCCAAACAAAACAATCCCATGTCAGACACACTCAGCACAACCAAGGTTCATAATTACAGCGCAGGTCCTTGCATCCTGCCACAGGAGGTTTTTCAACAGGCAAGTCAGGCCGTTTTGGAGTATAACGGAACGGGACTTTCCATTTTGGAGATGTCTCATCGCAGTAAAGAGATCGTGGCGATGACCGAAAATGCCACTGCGTTGGTCAAGGAAATATTGAACGTACCAACTGGCTATGCCGTGCTTTTTTTGCAGGGAGGAGCGAGCCTGCAGTTTTATATGAGTGCTCTGAACTTTCTCTCTTTGGGAGGAAAAGGAGGTTATATTGATACGGGCGTCTGGTCTTCCAAGGCCATCAAGGAAGCAAAGAAGATCGGTGACATCAATGTGGTCATTTCCTCCAAGGATCGCAATTATTGCTACGTTCCCAAAAACTTCCATGTTCCTTCAGACCTGGATTTTCTTCATTACACAACAAATAATACCATCTACGGTACCGAGTTCTTTTACACACCAAAAACAGATTCCGTGTTGATATCGGATATGTCGTCCGATATTTTCAGCCGCCCGATCGATGTGGCCGATTACGGACTGATCTACGCTGGCGCACAGAAGAATCTTGGTCCAGCGGGAGTTACGCTTGCTATTGTCAAGGAAGAACTTCTTGGCAAGACCAACCGCGACCTTCCTTCCATGCTCGATTATTCGGTGCATGTGGCGGGGGAGAGCATGTTCAATACACCTCCAGTATTTTCCATCTATGTGTCGATGCTGACCTTGGAGTGGCTGAAGAAGAACGGTGGAATTGATTGGATCGACAAACGCAATCAACAGAAGGCCGATCTGCTTTATGGTGAGATCGATCGCAACCTGCTGTTCAAAGGAACGGCAGACAAGGAAGACCGCTCGCGCATGAACGCCACATTTGTGCTGGAGAACGAGGAGTTGACCGATTCGTTCAATGCCATGCTGAAAGAAGCGAACATCAGCGGTTTGAAAGGACACCGCTCCGTGGGTGGTTTCCGCGCAAGCATGTACAACGCATTGCCTGTGGAGAGTGTGCAGGTGCTGGTAGATGTGATGCAGGAACTCGAACGAACAAAAGGATAGTTTATGCTCATTTTAGCGAACGATGGAATTCATCCCGAAGGCAAGCGATTGTTAGAGGAAGCAGGTTTTCGGGTTCAGACCGAAAAGGTGGCTCAGGACCGACTGGCCACTTTTATGAAGGAAAATGAAGTTGTGGGTGTGTTGGTGCGAAGCGCCACGCAGATCACGGCCAAGGAACTTGGTGCTTGGGATGGCCTCAAGGTCATCGGAAGAGCAGGAGTAGGTCTCGACAATATCGATCTGAAAACTGCCGAAGCGAATGGAATTAAAGTAGTGAACACGCCTGCGGCATCATCGCAGTCGGTGGCGGAGTTGGTGCTGGCGCATCTGTTCTCTGTTTCTCGTTTCCTTCAACTTTCCAATAGGGAAATGCCAGTTTCGGGAACAACCGATTTCGCGAAGCTGAAAAAAAGCTATTCCAAAGGTTCTGAACTTCAGGGCAAAACGCTCGGAATTGTCGGTATCGGCCGCATCGGCCAGGCATTGGCCAAAATGGCTTTAGGCCTGGGAATGAAAGTGGTGGCGCATGATCCATTCATCCAAGAGGTTGAAATTGCATTTCACATACATATATATGGTGAAGTGAACGTGACGCTGAAAACCGTTTCGTTGGATGAGCTATTGCAGCAGTCGGATGTCATCTCATTCCATGTTCCCAAACCAAAGGATGGGGCGATGGTCGCTTCCGCGGAATTTGAGAAAATGAAAGATGGCGTGATGCTCATCAATGCCGCACGCGGTGGTGTAATTGATGAAGTTTCACTTTTGCATGCATTGGATTCTGGAAAGGTTTTGGCGGCCGGTCTGGATGTTTTTGAGAACGAACCGACTCCGAAACCAGAGCTTCTCGAGCATCCAAGAGTTTCTATAACGCCTCATATCGGGGCTTCGACAAACGAGGCACAGGCGCGCATCGGCATCGAACTGGCAGAGAAGGTCATTGAAGCCGTTGGCTGACCGTTCTTATTTCAATCTACTATTTGCAATTTTCGACAGACAATTGATGTTCGGGTCAATTTTGAAATTGCAGATCGCAAACGGTCAATTGTAAATACTTTCGAAGCATGGCTCGCGTACGTCCATTTCGCGGTATTCATCCTCGGCCCGACAATGTTGCTCGGGTTGTAAGCCGTTCGTATGAGTCGTATCCCAAGAAGGAGGTTAAGAACATCCTGCTTTCAAATCAAGAGTCATTTCTCAATATCATCCGACCTGAATTTCTTACGGGCAAGAAAGCTGCGGCCAATTCGCAGCAGTTGTTCAAACTCAGCAAGCAGGTGTATGAAATGCTTCGTGAAAAAGGTGTTTTTGAACAGGATGCGGAGCCGAGTTTTTACGTTTACACGCAGCATATCGGCAAGCTTTCCTTTACGGGGATTCTGGGCTGTGCCTCGGTGGAGGACTACGATAACGGAACCATCCGAATTCATGAGCAGACCATTGCCAGTCGAGAGAAGGTCCTACGCGACTATCTCGCAGTTTGCGACATCAATGCGGAGCCTGTCTGTTTCACCTATCCCAGAAACGGAAGCTTGGAATTGCTGACCGAGATCGTCAAGCAGAATCCGCCCATGTTGGAGTTTGAGGAAAGCGACAAACGCCATCAACTGTGGCGCGTGAGCGATTCGGAATGGACATCCAAGTTCTCGGAGAAATTCTCACTGCTCGAACACATTTATATTGCGGACGGCCATCATCGTTCGGCCTCGTCTGTGCTGCTTGCGCACGATAAATGGTTGGAGTTGGGAAAAGTGACAGGGGAGGAGCCTTGGAACTTTTTCCTCGGAATTTTCTTTGCAGACGACCAGTTGAAGATATTGGAATTCAATAGGGTTGTTAAAGACCTCGGAAATTTGGGAGTGGCCCAATTCTTACAGGAGCTTTCAGCTGATTTTGAGGTTCATTTCAAAGAACAGATTCCTATTAAACCAGAACAACCAGGTCATTTCGGGATGTGCTTGGGAGGCAATTGGTATAAATTGGTTTACCGCCATCGGAAAAGTACGGAAGTGGTGGCGGCACTTGATGTGAGCATTCTCTCAGATAAGATTCTTTCTCCACTCCTTGGGATCCGAGACCTTCGGAATGATGACCGAATTGGTTTTGTTCCAGGTACAAAGGGGCCGCAGGAACTCGACAGATTGGTGAATACCGGGAAATATTCGGTGGCATTCTCACTCTATCCAGTATCAGGAAAAGAATTTTACACCATAGCCGACCAAGGCAAGACCATGCCTCCAAAAAGCACCTATGTGGTACCCAAGTTGCTCAGCGGACTGGTCATTTATCCACTTTCGTGATGACTTCACAGAAAGGGGGAATTCGAACTGAGATTTGTTCGCTTCAATCTCTCCGAAAGCCATGCTCATCATGCATTTGGTAGATGTTCGTCTAAATTGTGTAACCCATATCTTTTGAGTGGGTAATGGTTTAGATTACCAGACCAGGAAACCTACACCTTGCCCAACCCCTATGAAATACACATGCATCAGCATCGTGTTTCTGCTGTTCATTACTGCGGAAGCACGGTCTCAGGAATCCGTGAATGCTTCCGGAGCGGAGCTTTCGGGCAACACAGGCACCATCAGCTATTCCATCGGTCAGGTGGTCTATCATACCACAGCAAATTCGGACGCTTCTTTTTCTGAAGGCGTTCAACAGCCCTACGAGATCTACACGGTCAGCGGCATTGACCGTCCTGAGATTGTACTTCAACTCTCAGCCTATCCCAACCCAACGATAGATGTGCTCAATCTGAGCATTGGGAATTACAATCAGGAAGAACTATCATTTCAGCTGTTCGATGTAGCTGGAAAATTGGTGCTGACAGATGCGATCGTTGCGTCCAACACACAGATAAACATGGGCCCGTTCGCCATGGCCACCTATTACCTCACCATCACCGACAGGCAGAAGCCTATCAAAACCTTCAAGATCATCAAAACCTGACCTATGAGAAAACTCTACGCACTCTTTGTAGTTCTTCTGATTTCAACGGGCGCATTTGCCCAAGCTCCCGAAAAAATGAGCTACCAAGCGGTTGTCCGCGATCAGAACAATAATCTGGTCACCAATCAGCCGATTGGAATGGAGGTCCGTATTCTTGAGGGAAGCAGTACTGGCCCAGCGGTCTATATAGAAACGCATACCGTTACCACCAATGCCAACGGTTTGGCATCATTGGAGATCGGTGCTGGGGATGTCTTTCTGGGAGACTTTTCTACGATTGATTGGGGTGCGGGATCACATTATATATTGACCAAGGCCGATTTGTCTGGAGGGACCAACTTCACCATTCTTGGAACCAGTCAGTTGCTGAGTGTGCCTTATGCACTTTACGCCAAGTCAACGGGAGATGTGGTTTCCGGTCCAACAGGCGCCACAGGCCCACAAGGCATCCAAGGCCCAACAGGAGTGGATGGAGCAACGGGAGCCACAGGTCCACAGGGCGTTCAAGGAATCCAAGGTACAACGGGTGCTGATGGAGCAACAGGTGCAACTGGTCCACAGGGACCAACGGGTGCAGCAGGTACGAACGGAGTTGACGGAGCAACAGGAGCAACAGGTGCCACAGGTCCGCAAGGAATCCAAGGTGTTCAAGGCCCAGCGGGTGCTGATGGAGCAATGGGCGCTACCGGTCCGCAAGGTATTCAGGGACCAACGGGCGCTAACGGAGCAACAGGTGCCACAGGTGCCACAGGTCCGCAGGGACTTCAAGGTATTCAAGGACCAACGGGTGCAGATGGAGCAATAGGAGCCACAGGTCCGCAAGGAATCCAAGGTATTCAAGGACCAACGGGTGCAGATGGAGTAATAGGAGCAACAGGTCCGCAAGGCATTCAAGGTGTTCAGGGCCCGACAGGTGCTGATGGAGCAACAGGTGCAACGGGAGCAACAGGCCCACAGGGAATCCAAGGACTTCAAGGAATCCAAGGCCCGACAGGGGCAGACGGAGCAACGGGCGCCACAGGCCCACAGGGAATCCAAGGTGTTCAGGGGCCGACTGGTGCTGATGGAGCAACAGGTGCCTCAGGTCCGCAGGGACTTCAAGGTGTTCAGGGTCCGACAGGGGCAGATGGTGCAACGGGCGCCACAGGCCCACAGGGAATCCAAGGTGTTCAGGGGCCGACTGGTGCTGATGGAGCAACAGGTGCCTCAGGTCCGCAGGGACCTCAGGGTATTCAAGGACCGACAGGAGCAGATGGAGCAACAGGAGCAACAGGTGCAACAGGTCCACAAGGAATCCAAGGTATTCAAGGACCGACAGGTGCAGATGGAGCAACAGGCGCCACGGGTCCACAAGGACCTCAAGGTGTTCAAGGACCGACAGGGGCAGACGGAGCAACAGGAGCCACAGGCCCGCAAGGCATTCAAGGTGTTCAAGGACCGACAGGTGCTGACGGAGCAACAGGAGCAACAGGTCCGCAAGGAATCCAAGGTGTTCAGGGACCGACAGGAGCAGATGGAGCAACAGGAGCCACAGGCCCGCAAGGCATTCAAGGTCTGACAGGCGCAGACGGGGCAACAGGTGCAACAGGTCCACAAGGAATCCAAGGTATTCAAGGCCCAACGGGTGCTGATGGAGCAATTGGTGCTACAGGCCCGCAGGGTATTCAAGGTCCAACGGGTGCCGCAGGTACGAACGGAGTTGACGGAGCAACAGGAGCAACAGGTCCGCAGGGAATCCAAGGTGTTCAGGGCCTGACAGGAGCAGATGGAGCAACAGGAGCTACAGGTCCACAGGGACTTCAAGGTGTTCAGGGTCCGACAGGAGCGGATGGCCCAACAGGTGCCACAGGTCCACAAGGAATCCAAGGTATTCAAGGGCCGACAGGTGCTGATGGAGCAATTGGTGCAACAGGTCCACAGGGACCTCAAGGCATCCAAGGACCGACTGGTGCAGACGGAGCAACGGGCGCCACAGGCCCACAAGGAATCCAAGGAATCCAGGGACCGACAGGTGCTGATGGGGCAACAGGTGCCACAGGCCCGCAGGGAATTCAGGGTATTCAAGGTCCAACAGGTGCAGCAGGTACGAACGGAGTTGACGGAGCAACAGGAGCAACAGGTCCGCAAGGAATCCAAGGTGTTCAGGGACCGACTGGAGCAGACGGAGCAACGGGCGCTACAGGTCCGCAGGGAATTCAAGGAATCCAGGGACCGACAGGAGCAGACGGTGCAACGGGTGCGACAGGTCCGCAAGGCATTCAAGGTGTTCAAGGTCTGACAGGCGCAGACGGGGCAACAGGTGCTACAGGCCCACAAGGAGTTCAAGGTATTCAAGGACCAACGGGAGCGGATGGAGCAATTGGTGCTACAGGCCCACAGGGAATCCAAGGCATTCAGGGTCCGACAGGAGCAGATGGAGCAACAGGAGCAACAGGTCCACAAGGAATGCAAGGTGTTCAGGGACCGACTGGTGCTGACGGAGCAACAGGAGCAACAGGCCCACAGGGACTTCAAGGAATCCAAGGCCCAACAGGAGCCGCTGGTACAAATGGAATAGACGGAGCAACAGGAGCCACAGGTCCGCAGGGACTTCAAGGTATTCAAGGACCAACGGGAGCAGATGGAGCAACAGGCGCGACAGGTCTACAGGGACTTCAAGGTATTCAAGGCCCGACTGGTGCAGATGGAGCAATTGGTGCTACTGGCCCGCAGGGAACACAAGGTGTTCAGGGCCCGAC
The DNA here is from genome assembly GCA_016124845.1 of Flavobacteriales bacterium. NCBI lineage: Bacteria > Pseudomonadati > Bacteroidota > Flavobacteriia > Flavobacteriales > Flavobacteriales bacterium. The sequence goes on along the minus strand of WGMW01000026.1, from coordinate 49,158 downwards.
AGGTGCAGATGGAGCAACAGGCGCCACAGGTCCGCAAGGAATACAAGGTGTTCAGGGACCGACAGGTGCAGATGGAGCAACAGGCGCCACAGGTCCCCAGGGAATCCAAGGCATTCAAGGACCGACTGGTGCTGACGGAGCAACAGGAGCAACAGGAGCAACAGGTCCGCAAGGACTTCAAGGTATTCAAGGCCCAACAGGTGCAGCAGGTACGAACGGAGTTGATGGAGTAACGGGAGCCACAGGTTCACAAGGAATACAAGGTGTTCAAGGACCGACAGGAGCAGACGGAGCAACAGGAGCCACGGGTCCGCAGGGACTTCAAGGTGTGACAGGTGCAACAGGCCCATTGGTAGCAGGTACAGATGGGCAGACCTTAAGAAACAATGGTGGCGATTGGGAAGCCGTTGGAAACCTCTTTAATGATGGAATCAATATTGGTATCGGTACGTCTGTACCAGATACTACATTTCACTTAGTAGGCAAGCTGAAGTATCAGGATGGAACTCAGGCCAATGGCTACGTGCTTACCAGCGATGCTGATGGCAATGCAAGTTGGTTGGCATCTGTGGAAGATACACAGATAGACTCGGCAGGGATAGCTGCTCTCGGTTACGTGGCCGGGCCACATTCTACGGCATCCATATTTGAACTTTATGGAGACACAGTAAGACTGGATACCAGTATGGCAAACATGCTTACCACCAACTTTGTGTTCGGCTCTCCGCAATTGAATGATGATGGTGATGCGGGCCATGACAAACGCATGTTCTTCGATAAATCTTCAGGTGCATTCCGGGCTGGTGCGGCAAGCGGCAATGTCTGGGATTCAGGCAATTTGGGAGATTATTCCTTTGCTACTGGCCTTGACACAAAAGCAAGCGGAACATATTCTGTTGCAACAGGATATCAGACCGTGGCAACTGGCATATTCTCTACCGCTATGGGTTATGGAACTACAGCGAGTGGTGTTTTTTCTGTGGCAATGGGTTCTGGATCCACAGCAAGTGCAACTTATTCCATTGCTACGGGGGCTGGAACCACGGCAAGTGGTCCGTATTCCATAGCTATGGGGGCCAGCAGCACGGCAAGTTCAACATTTGCTATTTCAATGGGCTACAACAACACAGCAGGAGGAACAGCCAGTACCGCCTTCGGCTATCAAACTACTGCAAGTTCATTCTCGACCACCGCAATGGGAAATGGAACAACGGCCAGCGGGGCATTTTCAACAGCCTTGGGAAGCAGCACAACTGCCAGTGGGACGTACGCTACAGCGATGGGAGACAACACCATTGCCAGCGGGACATTTTCCACGGCAATGGGTAGTTCTACAGTAGCTCGTGGCACCTACGCCACTTCAATGGGATACCAAACTGCGGCAAGAGGTTTAATGTCTTCGGCAATGGGCGGAAATACCTTGGCCAGATCTTTCGGAGAAACGGCTTTGGGTGTATTCAATACGGATTATACTCCGAATGATAGTCTCGGGTGGAATGCTGCCGACAGGATATTTGTGGTGGGCAATGGTACCTCCACTTCTGTACGTTCCAATGCGCTTACCATTTTGAAGAGCGGAGAGTTGGGTATAGGAACAGATTCACCCGACACTACATTCCATTTGGTGGGAAAAATGAAATATCAGGATGGAACCGAGGCGGACGGCTATGTGCTGACCAGCGATGCCAACGGCATGGCCTCATGGCAATCGACCTCTTCGCTCGTAGGTCCCACAGGTCCCGCTGGGGCAACTGGCCCACAGGGATCCGCAGGAACCCAAGGGATTCAAGGGGTTACCGGACCAACAGGGGCTCAGGGTCCAACTGGGGCACAGGGAATTACGGGAGCCACAGGCCCACAGGGGGCAACAGGCATCCAAGGGGTCACAGGTGCTGACGGGGTCACAGGTCCGCAGGGTCCGACCGGAGCAGCAGGATCGAACGGAGTTGATGGAGCAACAGGCGCCACTGGTCCAACGGGAGCCACGGGTGCGGCCGGAAGCAACGGATCAGACGGATCAACAGGTCCAACAGGACCTCAAGGTACAGCAGGAATTAACGGGTCAGATGGAGCAACAGGAGCTCAGGGAGCCACAGGTGCAGATGGCCCAACTGGTCCAACAGGGGCCACCGGTCCTTTGGTGGCCGGAACGGATGGGCAGACATTAAGGCATAATGGAACGGATTGGGTAGCGGTTAGCAATCTGCACAATGATGGAACCAATATTGGCGTAGGAACCACAAGCCCAAGTGCCAAGTTGCACGTGGAGGGAACGCTTAGACTGAAGGATGGAACGGAAGGAGATTCGAAGATCTTGACATCAGACGCTGACGGAAATGCTACGTGGCAGGCGTTTGATTTTGACGCACTGTTCGGAACAGGGAATGGCCCTCAGCCTGATCCATCCTGTGCCACATCGGTTGGCTCGATAGCTGCCGGTACTTTGCCTGTGTCAGTTGCGGTATCTGGCGACTACGCTTACACAACAGACCAGAACTCTGCCAATATGAGGGTGTATGACGTGTCAGACAGGTCCTCACCTTCCTTTGTGACAACGGTCTCAACCGGAAGTTTGCCTTGGAATATCACTGCGGCTGACGGTTATGCTTATGTGTCCATAAACGGCTCGGTGAAGGTATTTGACCTCTCAAACCCGGCATCGCCAGTTCAAGTGGCATCCAAAAGCGTATTCAGTTTTGATCTGACCGTTTCCGGCAACTACTTATATACGATCGGGCAGTATGCCATTACCATCTTTGATATCAGCACGCCAAGCTCAATCACCCAGGTCGGTGCACTCAACCTTGATGGTTTCAATTATTGGGAAAAACCACGAATTGCGGTTTCGGACGGCTATGCATACATCACCACCAGCTATTTTGACACGGACAGTGAGTATAAGATATGGGCTGTTGACGTAAGTAACCCAGCATCACCATCTGTATCGGGCAGCTTGGTACTCGGAACCAATACTGGAGCTCCACCCGTGCATTACCCGGATCTTGGTGTAAAAGGCAACTATGCCTATGTTTCATTTGACGGTTCAGATGGACCTGCCGGAATTAAAGTGGTTGACATAAGCAATCCGGCTTCGCTCAGTGTTACGACCACATTGACACCGAGCTATACGAGTCTGGGCAGTATTGCGGTTTCGGGCAACTACGCATTTGTCACCTCTTTCAACAAGTTGCTCATCTATGATATAAATACAGACCCGACAACTCCGAGTCTTGTCAACAACATCAGCGCAGGTTGGGGGGAAAACATCACTGTTTCGGGCAACTATGCCTATACGGTGAATAACGGAGCCCCGGCCAGCAGGACACTTCAGATATTTCAATTGTTCTGTTCGGAACAGTATGTGCTGACCATGGACCCTTCCACGGGTACCTTTTCCAATGAGTCACTCAGTTCCGCAGTTGGTCCCACAGGACCCACCGGAGTAGCTGGAGCCACCGGCCCAACAGGACCTACAGGAGCCGCAGGTTCAAACGGAAGCAATGGAGCAACTGGTGCAACTGGTCCAACAGGACCTCAAGGTACGGCAGGAATTAACGGGTCAGATGGAGCGACCGGTCCTACCGGAGCAACGGGAGCCACTGGTGCTACAGGCCCAATTGCCGGTTCAGATATGCAGGTCAACTTCAACGATGGAGGCAGTGCAGGCGCAGATGCGGAGTTCGTGTATGATAAGACCACGAACCATGCTGCCATCGGCACATCTACCGTGAATGACAATGCTATTCTTGAGTTGAGCGGTACGGATGGTGCGTTCTTGCCTCCACGCTTAACAACTGCACAGCGGGATGCTTTGACTGCGGAGGCCGGGATGCAGGTATTCAACGTTAGCGATGGCCTGATGCAAGTGTGTACGGCCGAAGCCGCACCGAACGATACGACCGTTTATGGTCAGGGTGTGAGCGATGGACTGTGGAGTTCCGGACAGTGTGTCAATAACAGTAGTTGGCTTCAAGTGTTTGTACCTGATGTATCAGGAGTGATCACAGAGATAGAACTTTGGAATTACAACTCCGCAACTGCTTCCCTTTCCGTTTATGACGGTAGAACATTGAGCGATTGCAATGATAGCCCGAACACATTTGGAACCAGTAATTCTATTACTACTTCCGCTGGTTGGAACACGTGGACCTTCAGCACGCCCGTGGCAGTTACAGCGGGCAACACGTACTATATTTCAACCAGCAGTTCTTCAGGTTGCCTGGGCACTTACACGTATCAGAGCAGCACCTACAATTTTGCGGCACTTCCCGGATCGCTGTTTGGAATGATGGGAAGTTGTAATTCCGGCATATCTTTCCACACGCATGTCAAGGTTGTTTCTGAGGGAGCTGCGGCCACTTGGGTCTCGATTAGCCCGGGAGCGACCGGCCCGACAGGAGCAACCGGAAATGACGGGGCTACCGGTCCCACGGGTCCAACCGGCCCAACGGGTGCCGCTGGAAGCAATGGATTGACCGGAGCAACCGGTCCAACTGGCCCCGCAGGTCTTACTGGAGCAACAGGCCCGACCGGACCTTCTGGTCCTACCTACACGGCCGGTACTGGTCTGAACCTTACTTCGAACGAATTCTCTATTGCAAGCACGGTGGTTACAAGTAACTACACTTCGACCATTGTGGCGATTGCGTTTTCCGGCAATGGCGCAGCATTGACCAACCTTTCACCCTCTGCACTTACGCAGGCAAGTGCAACATCCGGTCAGGTACTCAAATGGAACGGTTCTGCTTGGGCACCTGCCGCTGATGACAATGATGATACCACCTACAGTAATGGAACGGGATTGAATTTGAGTGGCACAACCTTCAGTATTGACAATACCGTGGTGACCAATAATTACATGGGAACGGTCACCGCCAATGCTTTTGTAGGTGATGGCTCAGGTCTTACAAGCGTCAACATCGACAATGGTTCCATCACAACCGCCAAGTTGGCCGATTATGCCGTTACCGGAGACAAGATAGATGATGGCACGATCACCGGATATAAATTAGCAGATGGTAGCATCGGATACCAGAAATTGGATGCTACCATAGTTACCTCCAATTATCAGGGATCTGTATTGGCCAAGGGACTGTTGGCAGCCAACAGCAGCGCAACTGGCGGTGTGGCAGGTTTTTCCAATTCAAATACGGGCTCTGATGCGGATGTTCTGTCATTGACTGTTGGTGCAGCCGTTGCGGGATCATCTAACAAGTTTATTTCCTTCAACGATGGTTCTGGCGAAATAGGAAGCATTCATGGTGATGGCGGTGGAGCTACGCAGTATGCATACGATGAAGTTGACTGGGATGACGATTCCTACGGTTTCATGAACAAGGATGGAATTGTACTGGAGTCTTCGGGTGCAGACTATGCGGAATACATTCAGAAGTATGACCCTGCGAAATGCTACAGACCGGGAGAACTGGTAGGTGTGAAGAATGGCAAGCTGGTGGATAGCAATGGAGATGTTGACCGCGTCATGTCGGTAAGCGCCAAACCGGTGGTTATCGGAAACATGCCGTCTGATGCAAAGGATGAATTTGAACTCGTGGCATTTGTAGGTCAGGTCTACGTAATGGTGCGCGGACCCGTTATCTCCGGCCAGTATATCGTGGCTTCGGATGAAGCGGGAATTGGCGTAGCCCGTTCCATCGATGAACTGACCTCGGATGATATGAAACGGGTGGTCGGTCAGGCATGGCAGACATCGGAAAAAACCGAACTGCGATTGGTGAAGGTGGGCATAACGCCTATGGACATGTCGCTTGTGCAAGCAGACCGCATTGCCAGATTGGAAGCTGAACTGCGAACAGAAAGATCGAAGAATGCCGATCGACTTGCGCGCATTGAGGAACAGCTTGGGATCGGGCTGAAAGCCGAAAAATAGCAGTAAACGATCTGTTGTGAAGATGGCCCCGCCTGTACCCTGAGCGAAATTGAAGGGAGGCGGGGCTTTTCATTTTATAACGATCGATTGGAATAGTGTAAAAATTTCCGAACCGGTCATTGTTTACTTTGATGAACTATCTAAAACCAAATCATCATGGGAACACTACTCAAAAGAATGACGGTCGGGGTTCTGCTGTCATCCATCGGACTTCTATCGTGCAACAAGAACAATTCTGCAGATTGCACCAACGATGACACGTACAACATCAATAACGGCATGGCCTGCAATAACACGCCAACCACCACCAGTGTGTTCGAAACATCGGTGAGCGGGGCCGATCGGTCCATCACCTTCAACTACATTCCTCCGCACGAAGTGCTTGGGAATCCCATTGCCAATGAGAAAACATTCACTGTTCCTGCAGTTCCCGTGCAGTCCGGTTCGGTAACGCAGGTGGCCAATACTTCTTACACGGGCAGTTCAGGTTATCTGGGTTACATTTTCGGCATTGCCGTCACGGGTGTTCCGTTCGATCCTGTGGCCAATGAACCGTGGGAGAACACCTCAACAGGAGCGCTCAATTACGAGTGGAACTTGGAGGTGCTGAGCGAAAACACCGACCTGATCTACGACTGCAATAATGCGCACGACCCGAACCGTTATCATTATCACGGCACACCTGAGCAATACATCAATACCATTGAACACGGAACCAGCCATTCCGCTTTGCTCGGTTATGCGGCCGATGGCTTTCCCATCTACTACAAGTACGGCTATTCAGACCCGAATGACACCACCAGCTCCATTGTGGCTCTCACATCCAGCTATTCCATCAAGGAAGGTTGCAGACCTGGCAACGGTGTTTCTGCGCCTGATGGCGGCTATGACGGTACGTACGTGGCCGATTACGAATATGTGGAAGGCACGGGCGATCTGGACGAATGCAATGGCCGCTGGAGCAAGACACCTAATTACCCGAACGGAACATACGTGTACTACATTACGGATGAGTTTCCTTCGGTGCCGAGATGTTTCGTGGGAACGCCTTCGGAGAATTTCAAGGTCGGGTTGTAAAAAGTTAATTCCAATGACATGATACACGGATTCCTGTTTGCTTTTTCGCTCACGATTCTTGCTGCCAATCCCAATTTTCACAATGAGGTGGTGGGTGATGTTCAGATCGATCAGACAGGGAAAACACTCACCGTTATCGCGGTGCTCGACAAACGCTATCTGGCGCTCGGACTGAAGAAGGATGCCGATTGCCGGCCGCAGGAAATGATGTCGGTATGTGCGGGCGAGTATTTTCTGCAGAACCTGCAATTGACCGCTGATGGAAAATCCATCGAACTAAAGAAGGTCGATCAGCGGTTGGAGCAAAGCTCCGTGGTGATCACCTACCAGACCTCAATGAAGGAAACCATCAAGAAATTGGATGTCATGAGTTCATACCTGTTCCATTTGAACAGTCACGCATTGATAAGACTGCAACTGTCAGTTGATGGTGCGATAAAACACTATCAGCTAAATACATCCAAACCATCTATTACAGCCAACTTCTAAACCCACCATCATGAAAAAGTTACTTGTACTTACACTTGTGTTGAATGTGTTTCTCGCGAAGGCGCAGACCACGTGCAACACCACCGCCATCTTCGCCAACGAAAGTTCCAACGCGGTATGTATCGATACGGCAGGTGCTGTTCGTTATGCCTATTCGAACAACTACCCCGATCACTCGGACAACTACAATCAGCCACAGTTCACCACCACAGCAGGCGATTACACGTATTACATGTGCGCGCATCCTGACACGGCTGCTGATTTCACGCCACTTTATGAAGAGGTGGAGACCACGGTCGGCTGCACGTACAACTACAAGTTCGGTGTCTCTATCAATGGCGTGAAGTACGACCCGAATTCGGCCGTCACTTTTCAGAACACGTCCACAGGCGAAAACAATGTCAATTGGCATGAGGAGGCCGCCTCCACCACCAACCAGATCGGACAGAACATGGGAACGCTGAACGGTGGCCATTTGAATCCGTTCGGGGAATATCACTACCACGCCATCCCGACAGATTATTTTGTGAACGATCTTGGTATAGATGGTAGTTCGCATTCGCCCATTGTAGGTTATGCGGCCGATGGTTTTCCCATCTATTACAAATACGTGTATCAAGACCCGGAAAATGCAGGAACCGTTGTTGCGCTCAGTTCGGGTTACAGCCTCAAATCAGGCCAGCGGCCAGGCGATGGCGTTTCTGCGCCCGATGGAGCTTACGATGGCAACTACTATGAGGATTACGAGTACACGCTTACTGACTTGGACGAGTGCAATGGCCGCTATGGCGTAACGCCCGATTATCCTTACGGAACGTATTACTATGTGCTTACCGACAATTATCCGTACATCCCACGCTGTTTCAAAGGAACGTATGTGGATCATTCGTTCCGGGTCGGTCCCGGACCATCATGTCCCAATTCCACGGCCAGCACCAGTTGTGCGGCTGCAGTATATGGCTGCATGGATCCCTTTGCCACCAACTATGATGCAAACGCAAATGTTGATAATGGCAATTGCCAGTATGTGGTCACTTCGGTAGAGGATGAATCCCAAAACCTGTTTGCGATCTATCCCAACCCTACAGATGGGGTTTTCCAGGTCACTTCAGAACGGCCCGAAACCGTTGGTGTGGCGATCTTCGATGCGCAGGGACGCGAGATCTTGAGAGATAATATTCAAACAACGGTTGCCGCCTTCGATTTGAGTAGTTTCGCTAAAGGTGCATATACAGTTGTGTTCAGCTCAGACCAGAAAATTCTTAACACGCGCCAAGTTGTGATCAGATAATTCATTCCCCACCCAAATACATCTGCCATGAAAAAGTTCCTATTCCTTTCAACCCTTATTCTTAGTTCATCATTCTTGATTTTTGGTTCAGCGCAAGCGCAATCGCCCGAAATGTTCAACTATCAAGGTGTTGCGCGCGACAATGGCGGGAACGTCCTTGCCAATCAGAACATCGGGTTGCAGATGGATATCCGTCAAACGACCTCAACGGGCACAGTTGTTTACAGCGAAACCCACACCACCACCACAAATGCACTCGGAATCTTCAACATCAAATTAGGGAACGGAACTCCGGTTACCGGAACCATCGGTGCCATTGATTGGTCGGCAGGTCCATATTTCGTGGAAGTGGGTATGGATGCGACTGGCGGAACCAACTACCAGAGCATGGGCGTATCGCAGTTGCTTTCGGTTCCCTATGCACTTTATGCGGAAAATTCGGGTGGTGGTTCTCAGGGTCCAACAGGTCCGACCGGCCCCGCAGGTGCGAATGGAAATGATGGGGCGGATGGTGTCACAGGAGCAACAGGTCCGACAGGCCCCGCAGGTGCGAATGGAAATGATGGGGCAGATGGGGTCACGGGCGCAACCGGTCCGACCGGGTCGGCAGGAACCTACATTGCCGGAGATAACATTTCCATCAGCAACGATACGATTTCCGCAACCTTTTTATCGGACACCATGAACATCATTTCCGATGCAGACAACGACACCAAGATTCAGGTAGAGGAAAGTACCGATGAGGACATGATCCGGTTCGACATGGCAGGTACCGAGTACTTTGTAATGAACGGGCCTCGATTTGAAGTTTTGAATTCAGGTGCCTCCGTGTTTATTGGAAGCGGTGCCGGAGCCAGTGATGATCTAAGCAACAACCAGAATGTTTTCATCGGTAATAATTCAGGAACGAACAATACGAGCGGATCACCCAATACTGCCGTAGGTACCGGAACATTGCTTTCCAATACGACAGGTAGTTTCAATGTCGCGTTGGGTTATCAGGCATTGTATCACAATACCACAGCGAATGACAATATTGCTATCGGTGCTGCTTCACTGACAAATAACACAACAGGTGCTTACAACAATGCGGTTGGCTTGAATACGCTGAAAACCCAAACCTCTGGGGCCAACTACAACAATGCTTTCGGAAGCGAGGCCCTTGAAGCAAATACAACGGGTGACAACAACTCGGCATTTGGTGACCTTTCCATGAACCTGAACACCACCGGTAGTGGAAATACAGCGGTTGGAGCACAGGCCTTTGAGAACAATCTGACCGGAAGTAACAATACCGTGATGGGGCTTCAGGCAGGAGAGAATGCCACGGGGTCCAGCAATGTATTCATGGGGTACAGAGCAGGAAGGAATGAGAGTGGCGACAATAAACTTTACATCGAGAATAGTGCATCAACCAGTCCATTGATCTACGGGGAGTTCGATAATGACCTTGTCCGTGTCAATGGTGAGTTGGATGTCGAGGGAAATATCACTACAAACTATCACTGGATCACCAACAACGGTAACGATCAGGGCATCTATATAGGCGATAATGGATATGTGGGCATAAACACTTCAACCTATTCTGCTCCGCTAAATGTCAACGGAGACGCTGAGGTGGGAGGAGGAAGTACCGATTATGATGGTGACTCAGAAAATCTGACGATCCGTTCACAGTCTCAAAATTGGTACATGGCGGTCCAGAATGAGTCAACTTCAAGCGAATCAGACTTCTTTATCGGTCAGAGTTACACGGAGGATGGGATCTTTCATATCCAGCAGGACGGGAATGTTGGTATAGGGACCAGCTCACCGAGCGATCTGGTACACGCATCGGGCACCTCGGTGCGGTATCGGGCAGAAGCAACTGACGGTAGTTACGCGGGGTTTGTGGCCGAGAACACCAATGGCCAGTTCTTTATGGGCGTGCAAGGAACCGGTGACCCGAATTCCGGGGAGTTTCACATTTACGATAATACAGCAGGTGCGCAACGGATGGTGATCACAAGTGCCGGCAATGTCGGTTTGGGATATTATGGTCCTGGTTACAGGTTACGGGTAAATGGTCAGGTGGCCGGAAACGGTGCCTATGTCAATGCATCAGACAGGAAGTATAAGACCAATATTGCACCGATCGGATCCGCCTTGGATAAGATATTGAAACTACAGGGCGTCAGTTATGATTGGAAGACGAAGGAATTTCCAGACATGGTGTTTGACAACCGCCATCAACTGGGTTTCATTGCACAGGATGTGGAAGCGATTGTTCCAGAAGCAGTGAGTATTGCGGAAGGAGGAGATTATGGCTTGAGCTATTCCACTTTCATTCCATTGTTGGTGGAGGCCATTAAGGAATTGAAAGCGGAGAACGATGCGCTGAAAGCAGAAAAGGTCGTCAGCGAAGCACGTCTGCAACGCATCGAAGAGCAACTGGGCATTGGGTTGAAAGCGCAGCGTTAATATCCTCTTTTAGGTTAAGGAAAATCGGAAAGCTCCTTCAATTTTGAAGGGGCTTTCTTTATTTCAAATACCGCTCCTTCACCAACTCCATCATCGGTCTATTCTTCAATAGCGACTCGACCCATGTGAGAATGTCGAACTCTTGAATGCATACCCGAAGCTCCTCCCTGTGAGAGAGGAGGTTTTCGAAAAGTTGCCGGAATAATTGTGTTCCGTCCTCTTGAGTTGATTCCATGGATTTTTTCAGCATTCGCAGAATGTCGGATTCCCATGAGAACCCGACACCGTTCTTTTTGATGAAACGCTCCATCGACCCATGTTTCATTTGAAAAAGCCTCAGGTCGTTGAGCATGAAGGTGGCGGCCAGATCCAACCATCTTACCGAATATTCGCAACGCACATCGGCACGCAGGTGTTGGTCAGAGAGGAATTCGCTGCACTGTTTCAGTACCTCATGGAAATCCTGCTTCAGAAAATGGATCAGTTGAATGTTCTGCCTTACCAGAGATTCATCGTAATAATGACCCATCTCAGGCTTTGCCGCATGCGAGAGCAGGTCGGTCAGTTCGCGCAATGCCTCATCCAGTTTTCCGCCTTTCACCTTATCTGCCGATATGTGAAAAAACACGTTGCTACGCATGGCCTCCAGATCCTGAACTCCACGGAGTGTACACATTTCCGAGAGCTTTTCCTGTAAAGACAGGAACGTACTGCGCCTGTCGACCAATACGGCCAGCCCCATCATGTTGCCCATGTTAGTGGACCATGTTCGGAATAGAAAATCGGAGGTCTTGGCCAGCTCCTCTATCTTGGGCATGCTCTGCAGGCCGAGGTCCAGCGATTTTTCCCAGTAACCTAAAGCGTGGTACTGGGCCATCATGCTGGCCCTTATTCTACTGGCCAACCGCATATGACCCTTGCTTTCCATCTGGTCTGCATCCTTCAGTAGTTTCTCCTCCGAAATGCTTGTCTTGTATGTTTCATAGCTCTCCACCGAAAGGCGTTGCCAACGATTGAATTGATCCCGCTGGAACTTCATTAGGCTCAGTTCCGCACTGACACGCGCAAATTCGGAGGCGGCCAGTCTGTTTTCGTAGTCCTTTTTGAAAATGACCTTTTTTTCTTCAGGGTCCGTTACCGGAAGGGTGCTGCGGAGTTCCCAGAACAGGTAGCGGTGCATTTCCAGTTCCTGTTCCTCCACCAGTTTCAGACCACGGTCTATCAAACGTTTACAAAGTGGGAACAGCCGTTTGTTTCTGGCAATCTGCGCTTGGGTAAGTAACATGTTCACCTCGTAGGTGGGTGAACTGGAAGCATGGAACATCACCAGAGAACGCATGATGGTGGTGCGCAGCAACCGATAGGCCGCAGAAGTGTCTGAGTACGCGGCCTTCACTTTATCCAGCATCTGGGCTTCATCAAATTCCGTCAATCGGTTAATGATGTCAAACACCGTTTGCAACTTTCCATCAGACCGCGTTACCAAAGACTTTTTGAAGTAAGCCTTTTCGGTAGCGGTCATGCCATGCACCAATTGCCAGGTCTCAAGCGAAACGGACTGTTTCATGTTACCAAATGTAACCTAATCGTTATTTCGGCCACCCCTAATGAATTGCTGTGAACGTTCGGTCATTTTTCATCCTTTCTAAACAGATAGACGATTCAGTAATAATAGGAATGCTGTGAGGAATGAACACCTTGAACGTTCGGTGCAGGAGAGATTTTTTCCTCTTTGTTGTAGCAGGTGGAGGCTACCTTTCGGGTCGATTTGATCAAGCCTTACCCGTACATGAAAAAGCTTCTTTACCTAACCATCCTTATTCTCAATTCATCATTCCTAATTATTAATTATGCCATGGCGCAAGCGCCTCAGGCATTCAATTACCAGGGCGTTGCCCGAGACAATGGCGGAAACATCCTCGCCAACCAGAACATCGGTTTGCGGATGGATCTTCGGCAGACCACCGCAACAGGGATCATTATCTTCAGTGAAAGCCATGTTGCCACCACCAACCAGTTTGGGCTTTTCAATCTTCACGTAGGTACGGGTACTCCACTCATATCCACATTGAACTCGGTGGATTGGAGCAATGGCCCGTATTTTCTGGAAGTGAGCATGGATCCCTCAGGTGGAACGAACTACCAGAGCATGGGGGTATCACAATTGCTTTCGGTGCCATATGCGTTGTATGCCGAAACTTCGGGCAATGGTGGGACAACTGGTCCAACAGGCGCGCAGGGTGTTCAAGGAGTGACCGGGCCGACAGGCTTGGCGGGTGCCGATGGCGCAACAGGCCCACAGGGTCCGACCGGAGCGGCAGGTTCAAATGGTGCTGACGGTGCGACAGGTCCAACGGGCGCGCAGGGTGTTCAAGGAGTGATCGGGCCGACAGGCTTGACGGGTGCCGATGGCGCAACGGGCGCAACAGGCCCACAGGGTCCGACCGGAGCGGCAGGTTCAAATGGTGCTGACGGGGCAACAGGTCCAACAGGTGCACAGGGTGTTCAAGGACTGACCGGACCGACAGGTTTGGCGGGTGCCGATGGCGCAACAGGCCCACAGGGTCCGACCGGAGCGGCAGGTTCAAACGGTGCTGACGGGGCAACAGGTCCAACAGGCGCGCAGGGAATTCAAGGAGTGACCGGGCCAACAGGTTTGGCGGGTGCCGATGGTGCAACGGGCGCAACAGGCCCGCAGGGTCCGACCGGAGCGGCAGGTTCAAACGGTGCTGATGGGGCAACAGGTCCAACAGGCGCGCAGGGAATTCAAGGAGTGACCGGACCGACAGGCTTGACAGGTGCCGCTGGCGCAACGGGCGCAACAGGTCCACAGGGTCCGACCGGATCGGCAGGTTCAAACGGTGCTGACGGGGCGACAGGTCCAACAGGCGCGCAGGGAATTCAAGGAGTGACCGGGCCGACAGGTTTGACGGGTGCCGATGGCGCAACAGGCGCGACAGGCCCACAGGGTCCTACCGGAGCGGTAGGTTCAAACGGTGCTGACGGTGCGACAGGTCCAACAGGTGCACAGGGTGTTCAAGGAGTGACCGGACCGACAGGCTTGGCGGGTGCCGATGGCGCAACAGGCGCGACAGGCCCACAGGGTCCTACCGGAGTGGCCGGTTCAAACGGTGCTGACGGGGCGATAGGTCCAACAGGCGCGCAGGGAATTCAAGGAGTGACCGGGCCGACAGGCTTGGCGGGTGCCGATGGCGCAACGGGCGCAACAGGTCCACAGGGTCCTACCGGAGCGGCAGGTTCAAACGGTGCCGGTGGCGCAACAGGTCCAACAGGTCCGCAGGGCCCGACCGGAGCGGCCGGTTCAAACGGTGCTGACGGGGCAACGGGTCCAACAGGCGCACAGGGAATTCAAGGAGTGACCGGACCGACAGGCTTGGCGGGTGCCGATGGCGCAACAGGCCCACAGGGTCCGACCGGAGCGGCAGGTTCAAACGGTGCTGACGGGGCAACAGGTCCAACAGGCGCACAGGGAATTCAAGGAGTGACCGGGCCGACAGGCTTGACAGGTGCCGCAGGTGCAACGGGGGCAACAGGCCCACAGGGTCCTACCGGAGTGGCCGGTTCAAACGGTGCTGACGGGGCGATAGGTCCAACAGGCGCACAGGGAATTCAAGGAGTGACCGGGCCGACAGGTTTGACGGGTGCCGCTGGTGCAACGGGCGCAACAGGCCCACAGGGTCCGACCGGAGCGGCCGGTTCAAACGGTGCTGACGGGGCGACAGGTCCAACGGGAGCACAGGGAATTCAAGGAGTGACCGGGCCGACAGGCTTGACAGGTGCCGCTGGCGCAACGGGGGCAACAGGCCCAGCAGGTACATACATTGCAGGCGATAACATCACCATCAGCAACGATACCATTTCGGCCATTAACGATAGCGACTGGATCGTGAACGGAAGTGCCATCTATCAGAACAACAGCAACTACGCCACGGGTAGCGGTTTTGCTGCCGGACTCAACAGCTTTGCAAGCGGTAGTGGAACGGTGGCCATCGGTCTGATGGACAGCGTAAACTCCGCTCCGGGAATTGCAATTGGAATGTTCAATTCGGTCGGGACCGATTACACTTCCATATTCAGCAGTGTATTGGGGCATGTCAATCAGCTCAATGGACGGTTCTCCACTATTGTGGGCTACAACAACACGTTGGAAGCCGGCAATAACGCCCAAGGCAGTTCCGGCATCTTTGGTGCCGGCAACACGGTCAACAGTTTTCGCAGTTACGCCTTTGGCAGAGGCAACACCGTAAGTGGATATCAATCATACGTGATCGGTGAAACCAATACCGATAATTCCGGTTGGTCGTTCGGTATGGGCGCCTCAAACAGTTTAAATGCCACGCAAACTTTCGCCCTCGGTTATTGGCTGATTGCCAATTCGTATCAGGAAATGGTATTCGGCAGCTTTAACGATACTATACCCGGGGTGTCGGCAAGTGCTTGGGTGCCCACCGACCCAGCCTTTACATTCGGTATCGGGCAAGATCCCAGCATCCGCGCCAACGCGTTGGTCATACTTAAAAACGGTAATGCAGGACTTGGCACAAACACACCCGACACGACCTTCCACCTGATCGGTAAGATGAAATACCAGGATGGCACACAGGCCGATGGCTACATCCTTACCAGCGATAGTGCAGGAAATGCCACATGGCAACAATCTCAAGCGTCTGCTACCGATACCATGAGCATCATTTCGGATGCGGATGGCAACACCATGATACAAGTGGAAGAAAGCCCTGATGAGGACATCATCCGCTTTGACATGGCGGGCACGGAGTTCTTCCGGATGGACAGTGGAAGGTTGGAAGTGGTCAATACAGGAGGTAACGTATTTATTGGCAATAATGCAGGCCTGAATAGTTATTTCAACGGTAATCAAAACGTGGGTGTTGGCGAGAATGCGCTAAAGGAAGGTGAATCAACTTATCAAAGTGTGGCCATTGGTTATAATGCATTGAGTAATTCTCTGGCCAACGATAATACAGCGGTAGGTTACAGAGTAATGGAGAATGCCACCAACGCGTATGAGAACAGTGCTTTCGGATCGGAGGTTCTTGCTGATAATGTGAATGGTGTTGCCAACAGTGCCTTCGGCAATTTATCGCAGAGGTACAGTACTGCAAGCAACAACTCGTCTTTTGGCT
This sequence comes from Flavobacteriales bacterium, assembly GCA_016124845.1. NCBI lineage: Bacteria > Pseudomonadati > Bacteroidota > Flavobacteriia > Flavobacteriales > Flavobacteriales bacterium. Next base: position 32,786 of record WGMW01000026.1, on the reverse strand, counting down.
ACCAATCACTTTACAGCAACACCACCGGAGAGAATAACACAGGTTTTGGAATGTGGGCATTGGGTTCAAACACTACCGGAACATACAATACGGCCGTGGGACACTTTGCAGATGTGGCCAGCGGCAACCTCACCAATGCCACCGCCATTGGGGCCAATGCCACGGTCGCCAAAAGCAACAGTATAGTGCTGGGCTATAACGCCAATGTAGGTATTGGCACCTCAACACCTGATACCACCTTCCACTTGGTAGGTAAAATGAAATACCAGGATGGCACGCAGGCCGATGGCTACATCCTTACCAGCGATAGTGCAGGAAATGCCACATGGCAACAATATCAAGCGTCTGCTAACGATACCATGAGCATTATTTCCGATGCCAATGGCGATACCAAGATCCAAGTAGAGGAAACTGCGGATGAGGACACCATCCGTGTGGATGTGGGCGGAAAAGAAGTGCTTGTGATAGATGATGTGGGCAGAATTCAGGTGAAGAACATATTCAGATCGGTTGCCATTGGCCAGTCGACCCCTACGTATGGCTCTTTCAATGTTCTGGTCGGTTACGAGGCCGGAAAGGACATAGGGGTCGGTGTCAGTAATGTGGGAATTGGAATGAGGTCGTTGAAAAGCATGTCCAGCGGTGATTTCAACGTGGCCGTTGGCCGGGAAGCCCTCCATTCCAACTCATCAGGGCAGTACAATGTGGCCATTGGTGGCCTGAGTGGCAGTTCCAATCAGGGATCGGGCAACATATTCATTGGAACGCTGTCCGGAGCAGCGAACAATGGCTCAGACAACATTTTCCTCGGAACCTATTCCGCAATGAATGAAACGGGGTCAAACAAACTTTACATCGAAAACTCAAACTCTACCACCCCCTTGATATATGGAGAGTTTGACAATGACCTGCTCCGTTTCAATGGCGATGTGGAAGTGGAAGGCTCCTTGCAGATTGCTGATGGTACGCAGGCCGATGGCTACGTTCTTACCAGCGATAGTGCAGGTAATGCAAGTTGGCAGGCGGCTACTACACCTTCCTTCCCGATGGTTTTCGATACCGTGGGTGGTGTGGTCATACCCGGAAGTGCGGTAAATGAAACCACAGCTGACTTCGTTTTCGGCTCCACCCAACTGAATGATGACGGAAATACGGACCACGACAGCCGTTTCTTCTTTGACAAAAGCAAGGGAGCTTTTCGGGCCGGACAGGTTACGAACGTGAATTGGGATGCCGATAGTCTCGGAACCAGCAGTATTGCTATGGGATACAATACTAAGGCGATTGGAACTTATTCCACCGCCATAGGGTATCAAACAACGGCCAATGGAGACTATTCTACCGCCATTGGGACAGTAACAACCGCCAGTGGACTCTATTCCATCTCAATGGGGAAAGGTGCAATGTCCAGTGGACATTATTCCACCTCAATAGGGAATAATACAATTTCCAGTGGAACTACTTCCACAGCCTTGGGAAATAATACAACGGCCAGTGGGAACAATTCCTTTGCCACGGGGAATCAAGCAACGGCTGCTGGAAACAATTCCACCGCCATAGGATTTCATACAACAGCCAGTGGAGGCACTTCTACCGCCATGGGAATTAATTCAAATGCCAGTGGCTCCTATTCCACCGCCATGGGGTATCAAACAACGGCAAGTGGTATCAATTCCACTACCATGGGAACTGTAACAACAGCCAGTGGAGCCTATTCCACCGCAATGGGAAACCAAACAACGGCTCCTTCCGGATACGAAACCACCATAGGAAGGTTTAATACCATCTACACTCCGGCTGATTCCAATTTATGGAACGCAGCCGACCGCCTCTTCACCATCGGGAAAGGTACATCTTCTACAAATCTTTCCGATGCTTTGGTCGTCCTGAAAAATGGAAACACAGGTATTGGAATCTCTACACCTGATGCTACTTTGCATATAGTAGGTAAGTTTAAATACCAGGATGGCACACAAGCTGAGGGTTATGTGCTTACCAGTGATGGCAGTGGCAATGCGAGTTGGCAACAATATCAAGCGTCTGCTACCGATACCATGAGCATTATTTCCGATGCCAATGGCGATACCAAAATTCAAGTGGAGGAAAGTGCAGATGAGGACATTATCCGGTTCGATATGGCAGGTGTTGAGTACTTCAATATGAATGCAGGCAGGTTGAATGTATTGAATACCGGAAGGTCTATATTCATTGGACAGTCGGCCGGTCAGAACGATGACCTTTCCAATAATGAAAATGTCTTTATCGGTTACACTTCCGGACAGCAGGTAACTACTGCCACATCAAATACAGCTGTGGGTAGCAAGGCATTATCCAAAGGAAATGCAGTGAACAATACCGCCATAGGTGCGGGCGCGGTAGGAAGCAATGCACTCTCTTACACAGGTAATAGCAATACGGGTGTGGGGTTCTGGGCATTGACCAACACCACAGAGGGTTTCGAAAATGTTTCGGTCGGAGTGTCTGCTCTTAAGGAGAACACTACGGGAAGCCATAATACAGCTGTCGGTGTGTGGGCCGGTTATGACAATTCAGGAAGCAACTACAACACTTCAGGAAGCAATAATACGTTCTTGGGCTTTAGTGCCAGTCTGTCCACCTCCACTCAGTTGACCAATGCAACGGCCATTGGGGCCAATGCCAAGGTAGGTGCCAGCAACTCATTGGTGCTGGGCGGAACGGGCGCATCTGCGGTCAATGTGGGTATCGGTGTCACAACTCCTGCCGATAAACTGCATGTAGTGGGCAACATCCGCATGGTGGACGGCAACCAACAGGCAGGTTATGTCATGACAAGCGATGCCAACGGTACGGCCACATGGCAAGCGGCCACTTCCTCTCCAATGGTTTTCGATACGCTTGGCGGAGTTGTGCTACCGGGAAATGCGGTAGATGCAACCACAGACGATTTTGTCTTCGGCTCAACTCAACTGGATGATGACGGGAATACCCAACACGACAACCGTTTTTTCTTTGATAAAAGCAAGGGGGCTTTCCGGGCCGGACAGGTTCAAAGTGCGAAGTGGGATGCCGATAGTCTCGGGATCAGCAGTATTGCTATGGGAAAGAATACCAAGGCTACTGGAAATGGTTCGGTCGCTTTGGGGAATCTGGCAACGGCCAGTGGTGATATCTCCACCGCCTTGGGAGTTGGGACAACGGCCAGTGGAGACTATTCCACAGCCTTAGGGGGCTATACAACAGCCAGTAATACCTATACTACAGCTATGGGCAACAATACAATTGCCAGTGGATACGCTTCCACCGCCATGGGAAGAGACGCAACGGCCAGTGGAGGATCATCCACCGCAATGGGGAGACAGACAACGGCCAGTGGGGGGGCATCTACCGCCATGGGAGTACAAACAACAGCCAGCGGTGAATATTCCACCGCCACCGGATATCATACAGCGGCCAGTGGAGACTATTCCACTGCCATGGGAAGTGAAACAACGGCCCCGTCCGCATACGAAACCACCATTGGTCGCTACAATACAAACTACACTCCGAGTAGCTCTACGGGATGGAACGCATCTGACCGTCTCTTAACCGTTGGAAATGGAACAGGCAATTCTGGCAGATCGGATGCATTGGTGGTTTTGAAGAATGGCAACACGGGTCTTGGCATATCTGCGCCAAGTGCTACGCTGGATGTGGTCGGTACCCTCCAATATGTTGATGGCACGGAGGCAGACGGTCGCGTACTTACCAGCGATGCCAACGGAAATGCCAGTTGGCAACCTGCTGTACCTGTCGGTTGTATTCAGATGTGGATAACGGAAACTCCACCTGACGGCTGGTTGATCTGCGATGGCAGCAGCTTCGATCCTGCCACCTATCCGGCCTTGAACGCGCTTCTTAGTGCCACCTCCGTGCCCGATCTGAGAAGAAGGTTCCCGCTCGGAGCGCAGGATGTGGTCAATATCGGTGAAACTGCACGGCCGTTGAAAAGCACGGGTGGTGAGGAGAAGGTAACGCTTACCATCAATGAAATGCCCGCACATAGCCACGGACTTGAATATACACAGCGCTCATTCAGCGGAAGCAACAACGGAGCCTCCGATTTCGCAGGCACGGGAACCACAGAAAGCACCGGATCCACCGGTGGTGGGGCAGCTCACAATAACATGCCTCCCTACTATGGCGTGCATTTTATCATCAAGGCCAGATGATAGGGTCGAGAGACCAGTAGCAATCTCCTCCGAGGTTTCAAAGCCTTGGAGGTCTCTTTATTCAGGTCAATTCAACCGTTCCATCACCCAACCCTAATCATAAAGCAAGGTCTCACACTTCCATTCGCTGCTCGCCACCTGCTTCGCTGACGATAGGAAGCGTCTCATCAGTTCAGTCCATTGGTTGGTTTTAAGGTAGAGATTTCTCGTTTCCTTGGAAGTGCAATAGAGCAACAACATGCGTTTTAGAGGTGTAATTTTCCTGCCATAATTGGTTTGGAGTTGAAAGGTCCTTTATCCAAATTCGTACAAAACCTCAGCCATGGCACGCATTGTTTTCACATTCGTCTTGCTCCTTTTTGCAGCACATGTCAAGGCATTGGAACCCACAGAAACGGCATCTGCCTATGACCATCTTTTAGAGGTTAATTCACAATGGACGAATCACCGGAATGCGGTTCCAGATGTCCAAATAAGATTCAGGAATGAGAATGAGCGTATTAAATTTCATTTACAAAATGTAATTCTTGCATTAGGGAACTCTGACATCAGTAAGGCCAAAAAATTGCTTCTGACCGAACTGTGGCACTATGCCGATGAAGAAAAGTTTCCATTGAATTTAGGTCATAGTGAAAGACGCCCTTATTTCATTGATCATCAACAGACTCATTGTGCTGTCGGTTACCTGATGCAGGCAAGCGGAAACGAAGAGTTGGCACAGCGTATTCGGCAAGAATACAATTACGACCATATCGTGGACATCCATACTGATGGAGTGGCAGCATGGGCAAAACAATATGGATTTACTGAACAGGAACTTGCTTGGATACAGCCAAGTTACCCCGTGGAGACAGTTTTTTCACCGTTGACAGGTGATCTTAACGGAGCGGTCAGAGAAATGGTGGTTGCCAGAACATTTGACAATGCAGCTGATTCATTGATTTACATTCTGGGAGATTTTGATGCTGTTGATGGAGTTCTATGCAGGGGTCTTGCCACTTATGATGGCTCCTCCATACAGCCTCTTATCGTTCCCTTTGCTGGAAGAGTGAAGCGGCTTGGTTTCTATTCAGGGGAACTGGCGTTCTTCGGACGTTTTGTACTTGATGGGGATACTTGTCCGGTCATCAGTATGGATTCGGATGGTCAGTTCATTCCCCATGGTGTTCCGGACCGTCCAAAGGCCATAGGAGTTACTGGTTACGGTGCTCCTTTGCGGTATTATTTAGCTGTTCAACCCGACTCTTTGGATGAAGCCGTGGAAATATGGTCGTATTCACTCAATATTAATAATGGCAACTATTCCTGGAATCTGGTGGCAACGGTTTTCGGACATGTTTCCGGTATGGGTGACGGTTCATTACCGATCCCGGTTTACGGTTCTTTCGATTCAATAAGAACCCATTACGTTCTTGGAGACTCCACTTATCTTACAGAAAATCTGTTTGAGTTATCTCCTTATACAAATGTGCCGACAACCTATTCAAATCTCAATTGCGATACGATCGAGTGTGTTTATCGAAGCGGTTCAATTAGCTACTATGGGGCAACCTCAACCAATGGTCCCGTTTTGTTCCGCTATTTGAATGGAGTGGTTCAACCCCTAATTAACGCGACCTCATCCGTTCGATCGGTTCGGGACATTCGAAACTTTGATGGTCAGTCATTGTTTTTGGCAGGCGATTTCATAATGGAGCCATTCGGCCTCTATTTCGGAACAAATCTGGGCCTTTACTCTGCTATTTCCAATGGGTTATCTCCTTATGGACTTTTTTCGGCTCCACTTAATAGAGTGCTAAAGTTTCAAGATTCATGGTATGTGGGAGGAGAGTTCCAAGACTCCACCGTCAATTACATAGCACGCTTAGAAGGCTTTACGTCCGTTTCAGAAAAAGAAGAGATAGGGGTTGGTTTATATCCCAATCCTACAATTGACTATCTGAACATTTCTTTAGGTCAGGACTGGGAAGGGCTGAAAAACCTTCAGTTGTATGCCATGGATGGCAGGCTTCTAATGAATAAAACTTTTCTAGGAAGCACCTATCAGGCATCATTGGCCGATTTTCCATCAGGTCAATACATCCTCAGTTTGTCGAATGAGAAAGTCACCTCCACCTTGGTGGTTCTGAAGCAATGATTGTGTCCGATTCATAGGCAACAATCAATTCCCTGCGCGATCTTCTTCGGTCTGCTCTTGTAGGTATTTGAAAACAGCAGCTTATCCCGTTGAATCTGGGAATATTGAGTAATAATTGACATTAATCAATTATTACGTTCAAAAACCGTTGTCATTCCAATGCATGCATCTATTTTAGGGCGTCTAAATCCTATTTCCACCAATGGCCTATTTAAGTCAAACGCTGAATCAAGCAGCAGAAGGAAAAACCTTTACGCTCCGTTTCAAGTATTTCCTTTTTCTACTGGGAACAAGCATACTGCTGTTGCCCATTCCGTGGTTGGCTGTGGTGATTGCTTTGACCATGCTTTGGGTCGGCATCATTGGTTGGACGTACAAAACAGCACCGGCTCGTTGGCTTTCAGAAAAACTGAATGCAGGCGCACTTTGGCTGGCGCGAAAAGTGATGAAGGACGAACGCGACAGTCCGTATCTGTTCTCGTACATCGGAATCGGGATCTATGCTCCGTTGTTGTTCATCGGCTCGTACTACTTCCAGGTGGTTTACTTGGATGCCAACAACCATTGGGGCTGGGAAAACTGGTTGGCCGCGTTGGCCTATAACGTGCTGAATTACGGGCCGTACTTCGCGTTTTTCTCGCAAGTAGCAACGATGATCCATAAGGAAGGACATACTCCGAAAGGCATGTTCAAGAAACCCTTTGAGGTGTTCAATAATTTTCACGGTCATTTTCTGGCCATGCTTTACGGCCATGTGCCGCAAGGTTACCCAATGGGTCACATGCGCATCCACCACAAACACGATAACGCGGCCGATGATGTGACCTCAACCATTTTCTACGACCGCTCGCACGCAGCGCGGTTCCTGATCTATCTGCTTGAATTTGCGCTGTTTTGGACGGGAATTTCCGTGGCGCATTACCACTACAAAAAGGGCAAGATGGCCGAGTTCCGAAAGATGGTTTACGGCATGCTCGCGTTCTATGGATTCATGGCCGTGGTCATGAGCATCAACTTCTGGTTCGGGTTTGCTTACCTGCTTATTCCGCATCTGAGCTGTATCTTCCTATTGGCTGCCATCAACTACACGTGGCATGCGTGGACCGACCCGTCAGAACCGAAGAACATCTACAAGAACAGCATCACGGTTTTGGATGGGCAATACAACGTTTACAATGAGGATTTTCATGTGGAGCATCACAAGCGTCCGCAAACGCATTGGCGCGAGTATCCCGTCAACTTTGAGAAGCACATTGAGGAATACAAACAGAACCGCGCGGTGATCTTTCAGGATACGCAAGCATTTGAGATTTTCTTCCTCATCCTTTTCAACGATTTCGAAAAGATGGCCGATAAATTCGTGGATCTGAACGGAGACATGAGCCGCGAGGACATCATTGCGTTGCTGAAATACCGTTTGCAGCCGGCAAGCTGAGAAAAGAAAATCTTTTGTTAATTAGCGGACGTAATGACAAGAACGCATCATCACCATCATCTTAACTGCTCGGAAAAACCGGAGTAAGCTGATGCATTGATGCCATAGAAAGGATTTATCAAGCCCCATCGGAACTCCGATGGGGCTTTTTCGTGAGACCCGCTTTGCGTGAGCCGTAGGCGAAACGGAAAGTGTTGGTGGAACGAACCCCGAAGGCGGAGCGATTCAGGGTCTAATGAGAAAAAAGGAACAATGGAAAAACTGAGAATTGCAATTCAGAAGAGTGGGCGCTTGAGCGAGAAGAGTCTCAAGCTGTTGGCCGATTGCGGCATCCGCGTAAACAATGGCGGAAAGCTGAAGGCCGATGCAGCCAACTTCCCGCTGGAAGTGCTTTTTCTGCGCGATGACGACATCTCGCAATACGTGGAAGAAGGAGTGGCCGATGTGGGCATGTTGGGCGAGAACACCGTCATCGAGAAGGGAAAGAATGTGGAGGTCGTGCGGCAATTAGGGTTTGCCAAATGCCGACTTTCTTTGGCCGTTTCAAGGGAGGTCAACTATACCGGAACCAATTGGTTTGAGGGGAAAAAAGTGGCCACCAGTTATCCTGAGATTCTTGGTCGGTATTTCAAGCAAAAAGGCGTGAATGCAACGATTGAGGTCATCAGCGGAAGCGTGGAAATTGCCCCTGGCATCGGCTTGGCAGAAGGCATTTGCGACATTGTAAGTACGGGAAGCACGCTTCTTGCCAATGGGTTGAAGGAAGTCGAACAGGTAATGACCAGCCAAGCGGTGCTGATTGCCAACCCGAACCTTCCCGCAGACAAAAAAGCGTTGCTCGAAAGCATGCTTTTCAGAATGAATGCCGTGCAGAAAGCTTCGGAGAACAAATACATTCTGCTCAACGCACCGAACGACAAATTGAAGGAGATCACAGTAGTGCTGCCGGGAATGAAAAGCCCCACAATTCTCCCTCTGGCCGAAGAAGGCTGGAGCAGTTTGCACAGCGTGGTCAAGGAAGATGAATTCTGGGAAGTGATTGATAAGCTGAAATCGCTGGGCGCGGAAGGAATCCTTGTTTGTCCGATTGAAAAAATGATCCTATGATGAAGGTGTTTCGAAACCCAGCCCGCAGCGATTGGCCTCAGTTGTGCGAACGCCCGACAATGGATCTTTCCGAACTTCAACCGAAGGTTCAGCAGGTTTTGGATGAAGTCAGGGAAGGGGGCGATGAAGCATTGATTGCCCTTACCTCGCAATTCGACAAGGTGAATCTGAGTTCGTTGGCGCTACAAGTTCCTGAATCGGTTGAAATTGATGAAAAGTTGAAATCAGCCATTGATGAGGCTTGGAACAACATCCACAAATTCCATTCAGCGCAACAGCAATTGCCCGAAAAAATTGAGACCACAGAAGGCGTTTTCTGCTGGCGAAAAAGCATCGCCATCGAAAAGGTCGGTCTGTACATTCCAGGAGGAAGTGCCCCGCTGTTCTCTACGCTTCTCATGCTCGGAATTCCAGCTATGATCGCTGGTTGCAAAGAAATTGTGGTCTGCACGCCACCTCGAAAAGACGGTTCGGTGGATGTGGCCATTATGTACGTAGCGCAAAAACTCGGTCTGAAGCAAATCTACACCGTTGGTGGCGCGCAGGCGGTGGCTGCCATGGCTTCGGGAACGGAATCCATCCCGAAAGTGGACAAGATCTTTGGTCCAGGAAATCAGTACGTGACCATGGCCAAACAGCTCGTTCAGCAGCAAGGCGTGGCCATCGATATGCCAGCTGGTCCAAGCGAAGTTTTGGTAATTGCTGACGATACCTGCGAGCCGTCTTTCGTTGCGGCCGATCTACTTAGTCAGGCAGAACACGGATCGGACAGTCACGTGATTCTTGTCTTTGTGGGAAGCGAACAGGTTTTAATTGAGATTCTGGAAGAATTGGAACCTCAATTGAATCAACTTCCACGAAAAGACATTGCTCAAAAAGCACTGGAAAACAGTTCGGCCATTGTTCTTGGTTCATGGCAAGAAGCCATGGATTTCTCGAACCGATATGCGCCAGAACACCTCATCATTGCAACTCAGAACTGTGATGAACTGGCGAACCAAGTGGTGAATGCAGGCAGCGTTTTTCTTGGTAACTACAGCTGCGAAAGTGCGGGCGATTATGCCAGTGGAACGAATCACACCTTGCCCACAAACGGCTATGCAAGAAGCTACAGCGGTGTTTCCTTGGACAGCTTCTTGAAGAAAGTCACGTTCCAAAAATTGACGGCTGCAGGAATCCAGAACATCGGACCGAGCATCGAAACGATGGCTGCTGCTGAACAATTGGATGCCCACCGAAATGCGGTTTCACTCCGATTAAAGAAGTTGAGCAATGGTTGATATTCAGAAACTGATACGACCGAATGTGCGGAATCTGAAACCGTACAGCAGTGCACGCGATGAGTTCAAAGGTTCTGCTTCGGTGTGGCTGGATGCCAACGAAAACCCCAACAACACAGGGTTGAACCGCTATCCGGATCCATTGCAATGGAAGCTGAAAGCACGTATTTCTGAACTCAAGCATGTTCCGAAAGAGAACATTTTCCTCGGTAACGGAAGCGATGAGGCCATCGACCTGCTGTTCCGCGCTTTCTGCGAATCTGGAAAGGACAAAGCACTGATCTGCTCACCAACGTATGGCATGTATCAAGTAAGTGCAGACATCAACGATGTGGAGGTGATTGATGTGCCGCTCACCCCAGATTGGCAACTGAATCTGGAAGCAATCGAATTGCGGTTTTCTGATGCGAACATCAAACTGCTGTTCATCTGTTCGCCCAACAATCCAACAGGAAATTGCATGCAGCGAAGTGATGTTCTTCAGCTCGCTTCCAATTTCAATGGGTTGGTGGTGATTGATGAAGCGTACATCGACTTTTCCGAGCAGGATTCATTTTCAAAAGAGCTCGGAAATCACAACAATTTGGTGGTTCTGCAAACCCTCAGCAAGGCGTGGGGGTTGGCGGGTATTCGTCTGGGAATGGCGTTCGCGAATGAAGAAGTGATTGAGGTTCTGAATCGCATCAAGCCACCTTACAATGTCAATCAGCTATCGCAAGAAGTTGCGCTGCGGGAATTGATGAATGTAGCGGCTTTTAATAAGGAAGTGAAAACCATTCTCACCGAAAGAAAGAGGCTGGAAGTTGAATTGGATCAACTGAAAAACGTGTTGACCATTTATCCGTCTGACGCCAATTTTCTGTTGGTGAAATTCACCGAGCCGAAGACGATTTACGATGCGCTTACTGATAAAGGAATTGTGGTCCGCGACCGTTCCAAAGTTGCTGAAGGTTGCCTGCGCATTACTGTTGGAACCGAAGAGGAGAACACAACACTGCTTGCAGAGTTGAAAAAGTTAGCATCATGAAAAAGGTCTTGTTTATTGATAGAGACGGAACCATCATCAAGGAACCTGCGGACGAGCAGATCGATAGTTTCAAGAAATTGGAATTCTATCCGGGCGCGATTTCCAATCTCGCGAAAATTGCCACGGAGTTGGACTATGAGTTGGTGATGGTCACCAATCAGGATGGATTGGGAACCGATTCATTTCCAGAGGACACGTTTTGGCCTGCCCATAACCTGATAATGAAAACGCTGGAAGGTGAAGGAATCCGCTTTTCGGAAGTGCTCATCGACCGCAGTTTTTCAGCCGATAATGCTCCAACGCGCAAACCGCGAACGGGGATGTTGACGCATTACATCAAAGGGAATTACGACCTGCGGCATTCGTTCGTGATTGGTGATAGGAAAACAGATGTGGAACTGGCAAAGAACCTCGGTGCCAAGGCCATTTTTATTTCTGATGAAAAAGCTGATTGCGTACTTACAACGACTTCATGGAACGAGATCTATCGCTTTCTGAAAGAGCAACCGCGTTTAGGTTCCGTGCATCGGAAAACTTCGGAAACGGATATTCAGATTGAACTGAATTTGGATGGTTCAGGAAAGTCGAACATCCAAACGGGTTTGGGTTTTTTCGATCACATGTTGGAGCAATTGGCCAAGCACGGAAATATGGATCTGAATGTTCAAGTGGATGGCGATCTGCACATTGACGAGCATCACACCATTGAGGATGTGGCCTTGGCGTTGGGCGAAGCATTCGACAATGCGCTGGGTTCGCGGAAAGGAATTCAGCGTTACGGTTTTCTCTTGCCAATGGATGATTGTCTGGCGCAGGTCGCCATCGATTTCGGTGGTCGTCCGTGGTGCGTTTGGGGAGCAGATTTCAAGCGAGAAAAAATTGGCGAAATGCCGACCGAAATGTTCTCACATTTCTTCAAGTCGTTCTCAGACAAGGCGCGTTGCAACCTCAATATCAAAGCCGAAGGACAAAACGAACACCATAAGATCGAGGCGATTTTCAAAGCTTGGGCACGGGTCATTCGCATGGCTGTTTCGCAGACATCAGACGGCTCGATGCCATCCACAAAAGGCGTACTATGATTGCGGTTGTCAAATACAATGCGGGCAATATCCGCTCGGTGATGAATACGCTGGATCGACTTGGTGCAGACGCAACCGTTACCGATGACCCGAGTTTGCTTCGCGAAGCGGATAAAGTGATCTTTCCAGGTGTGGGAGAGGCAGGTTCGGCCATGCGCTATTTGCGTGAGCGTGGTTTGGACGAAGTGCTGAAGAACCTGAATCAGCCATTTCTAGGCATTTGCCTTGGGTTGCAATTGATGTGCAAGCATTCGGAAGAAGGCGATACGGAATGTCTGGGTATTTTCAGTGAGAATGTAAAACGCTTTCCATCCGCCAAAGAAAAAGTGCCACACATGGGTTGGAACAATTGCACGGAACTGAAAGGGCCGCTTTTCTGCCCCCCTCGTCCGCTTATTGCGGACACTCCCCCCTTGCAGGGGGAGATTGGTGGTTCTGAAAAGGCGTTGGATCAACGTGCCAGCTCCCCTCCTTCTGAAAGGAGGGGTGTCCATCAGGGACGGGGTGGTTATTTTGAAAATGCTGATTTCTATTTCGTACACAGTTATTACGCTGAAATTGGTTCGCAGACCACAGCGAAATGCGATTACATCTTGCCGTTTTCCGCAGCATTGCAGCAGGATAATTTCCACGCAGTGCAGTTTCATCCAGAGAAGTCGGCCGATGTCGGTCAGCAACTCATCAAGAACTTTTTGGAGTTATGAGAATCATTCCCGCCATCGACATCATTGACGGAAAATGCGTGCGCCTTTCGCAAGGCAATTACAACCAGAAAACGGTGTACAACGAGAATCCGTTGGAAGTCGCCAAGCAGTTCGAGGATGCAGGTTTGAAGTACTTGCATCTGGTGGATCTGGATGGCGCGAAAGCCAAGAAAGTGGTGAACTGGAAAGTGCTGGAATCCATCACGTCAAAAACGAATCTTCAAGTGGATTTTGGCGGAGGATTGCGAACTACTGAGAATCTCAAAACGGTCTTTAATTCGGGTGCAAAACAGATCACGGCCGGAAGCATTGCCGTGAACGAACGAGAAACAGTATTGCAATGGATAACTGAGTTCGGATCTGAGAAGATCATTCTCGGTGCAGATGCTAAAAACGGGCGAATCGCTACACACGGTTGGTTGGATGACAGCGGGTTGGATGTGATCGAATTCATATCAGACTATCAAAAAGAAGGAATTGAATATGTGGTGTGTACCGACATCTCAAAAGATGGAATGTTGGAAGGTACTTCTATTCAACTCTACGAAAGAATCCTTGCGAATTCTCCTGAATTGAAATTGATTGCAAGCGGTGGCGTTTCTTCGATTGAAGACCTCATCCAACTGAAGGAAATCGGCTGCGATGGAACGATTCTCGGAAAAGCCATCTATGAAAACCGAGTGACACTGAAAGAACTATCCGAATTGTAAATCTCTGTGCCTCTGCGTGAAATGAAATGCTGAAAAAACGAATCATACCATGCCTCGACATCAAAGATGGTCGTACCGTAAAAGGTGTGAATTTCGTTGAGATTCGCGATGCTGGCGGCCCGGTGGAATTGGCCAAAGCGTATGTTGAGCAAGGTGCCGATGAACTCGTTTTTCTTGACATCACAGCCACGGTTGAGGGTCGAAAAACCTTTGCCGAATTGGTCGGTCATATTGCCGAAGAGATCAATATTCCGTTTACCGTTGGTGGTGGAATCAGTTCCGTTGCAGATGTAGAGATTCTGCTGGCTGCGGGTGCTGATAAAGTGAGCGTTAACTCTTCTGCCGTTAGGCGACCAGAACTCATTTCTGAATTAGCGAACGAATTCGGGAATCAGTGTGTGGTGGTTGCCATTGATGCTGGAATGGTTGATGGAAATTGGCGCGTATTCACGCATGGCGGAAGAGCAGCAACCGACATTGATGTTTTCGCTTGGGCAAAGGAAGCGGAGCAACGCGGAGCGGGAGAACTGCTCGTTACTTCCATGCAGCATGATGGAACAAAAAGCGGTTTCGCCATTGATTTATTGAAGGAATTGGACGCGATCACAACGATTCCGATCATTGCTTCTGGTGGAGCGGGAAATGCACAGCATTTTGTAGATGTATTTCAAAAATCGGGTGTGGATGCCGCCTTGGCTGCCAGCATTTTTCATTTCGGTGAAGTGCCGATTCCCCAACTCAAAAACGAATTAAGAACAAAAGGAATTCCTGTAAGATGAACGTAGATTTTTCAAAAGGCGATGGGCTGGTGCCAGCCATCATTCAGCATTACGCCACCAAAACAGTTTTGATGTTGGGATATATGAATGAAGCGGCATTGCAGAAAACCCAAGAGTTGGGAAAAGTGACCTTCTATTCGCGCAGCAAACAACGACTTTGGACCAAAGGTGAAGAATCGGGCAATTTTCTTTTTCTGAAATCTATCGAAGTCGACTGCGACAACGATACGCTTTTGATTCAGGTTGATTCCGTTGGACCAACGTGCCACAAGGGAACCGAAACCTGTTTTGGCGATACTGATGCGGCTGGATTTGCGCATCAATTGCAGCGCATCATCGAAGACCGAAAGGCCAATCCTTCAGAGAAATCATACACAACTTCGCTGTTCGAAAAAGGCATCAACAAGATTGCGCAAAAGGTGGGCGAAGAAGCAGTTGAAACCGTCATTGAGGCCAAAGACAACAATGACGAACTGTTTTTGAATGAAGCTGCCGATCTGCTTTTCCATTATCTCGTGCTACTCACGGCAAAAGGGAAATCGTTGGAGGATGTGGAAACCGTTCTGAGATCACGACATCAAGGTTGAAGTTGTACTTTCGAGGGAAACCATCCTTGCTATGAAAACTGCTTTTGTTACGGGTGCTACGGGATTTCTCGGCATCAATCTGGTCCAGCAACTTTTGGAGGACGGCTGGCACGTCACTGCGCTTCATAGAAAGACCTCTAATCTCACGTATCTCAAACGGTTTGATGTAACGCTGGCGGAAGGAGCAATTACTGATAAAGAATCATTGATTCAGGCCATGCCCGAAAATGTGGATGCGGTTTTCCATGTGGCGGCCAACACGTCCATGTGGTCGAAGTGGAACGACCAGCAGTATCAGGACAATGTGATTGGAACGCGGAACATGGTGGAAGTGGCGTTGCAGAAAAATGCCAAGCGGTTTGTGCATACTTCGTCCATTTCTGCCTGGGGCCATCCACGCCACGAAATTGATGAGACGGAAAAGTCCGATGCCATGAGCAGCCCCGTCAATTACAATAGGACCAAGTATTTGGCAGAGTTGGAAGTGGACACGGCCATTGCCGAAGGTTTGGATGCGGTTATTGTGAATCCGTGTGACATTATGGGGCCGTACGATTCGCACAATTGGGCGCAGATCATTCAGGCGGTTTACAATAATGATGTGCCTGGAATTCCGAACGGAAACGCGGTCATCTGCCACGTTCGTGATATTGCGAAGGCGCACATTTCGGCCTTCGAAAAAGGCAGAACGGGCGAACGCTACCTGCTCGGTGGACAGGACGTCACGTTCAAGGAGATCTTCAACACCATTGAGCGGTTCATGGGTAAGAAGGAGTCGACCTTTGTAGTGCCAAACTGGCTGATGAAAGCGTCCATACCGTTCTACACGCTGCAATCGAAATTGAACGGAAAGGAACCTGTTTTGACCCCAGAGAAATACATTGAGCTGACTATTCCAAAGCACGTGAATTCGCAAAAGGCTGTTACCGAATTGGATTACAAAATGTCGCCATTGGAAGAGTCGATAAAGGATTCTTACGAGTGGTTGAAACAGGAAAATTTGCTGGGTCGATAAGCTATGATTCGCTGGCTCCCGTTTTTCTTTTTCTCCGTTTTCATTTTTCCTGCTTCGGCACAGGAGATCCGTGAGTTCATGGACCTGCAACTGCATCCATGCATGCACGTTCCGTACTCATTTTTCGGGGAAGGATTGAAGTATTTCGATGAATCGGATCCGCCTGACCTGAGTTGGAAACATCAGTTCACCAACGTCAATTACGCCAATTATCTGCGCAAGAACAAAGGCGCACGGATTCTTTGCGTTGGTGCACTCACGCAAGAGAACATTGCTTCCGCAAAGCGCGGTAGAAAGGTCATTCTGAAGCAGATCAAGTATGTGAACGATTTCGTGGCTGCGAATTCAGATGATTTCGCGATAGCAAGAACACCGCAGGAGGTTCGCGACCTGGTTCACAATACGGATAAGACCATTATTATTCATTGCATTGAAGGAGGGAAACGGCTCGTCAACTCGCAGGAAGATGCCAACTTTTGGGCGGAGCAGGGCGTGGCGTTCATCACGTTGGTGCATCTGGTGGACAGCAAATATGGAGCAGCGGCCAACCTGCCCGTCTTTGCGCTCAAAGTGTTGAATTTCAAAAGCCTTTTTAAGAAGGAGAAGAACCGAAGGTTGACCGAAAAAGGAAAACAGGCCATCGTTTGGTTGGCCAATGCGGGCATCATGACCGACCTGACGCACATGAGCGACAACACCCGAAAGGATGCGTTGGCGTGGATGGAGGAAAAGGGAATTCCACCGCTGGTGACGCACGACATGTTCAAACCGATTCAGAACCTGCCGCGCGGAATGGAAGAGGAAGACATGCTGAAAGTGTATGCGAACGGTGGTTTCATCTCGCTGCCGATAAGTGGCGAAAGTTGCAGGCCGTACAGACCGCGAGCCGATTATCAGGCAAAATTGGATCCGCTGGAAAGCTATTGCGATGGCTCCATCGACAGCTATAAATTCACGTATCAGCAAGTGAAGGATTTCTTGGAGAAGAACCTCTCTGCAGAGGAGGTTGAGAACCTTTCCATCGGCTTTCAGACCGATTTCAATGGTTGGCTGAACCATCATCATGGAAGATATGGTGAAGATGGTTGCTATGAGGCCAACCCAGATAGCACGTACGAGGAAATTGAACTGCAAGGCTTGGCGCATCCAGGTTTGCTGGAATCGCATTGGCGGTTGCTGGAAAAAGAAGGCGTTGACCTGACACCGATCAGGCGCTCGTCTGAAAAGTTCCTACAACTTTGGGAGCACTTCTTGGTTAATAGAGGAAAGTTCAACAATTAGACGCACCATGGCAAAGCACTTTGATATTAAGACAGTTTGGAAGGAGGGAATGGTTTTCGAGAATCACATGCGCAATCACGTAGTTTTGAGTGATGCGCTTCCAGAATTAGGGCAGGATTCTGCGCCTGGACCGAAAGAATTGGTGCTTTCAGGTTTGGCGTCCTGTACTGGAATGGACGTGGTTTCGCTGTTCCGTAAGATGCGGGTTGATTTTACAGGATTGGAAATCCGCATTGAAACGCAACTGACCGAAGAACATCCGAAGGTTTTTGATGAGATCAATATGAAATACATCGTTTCGGGAAAGGATCTGGACAAGGCCAAAGTGGAGAAGGCAATAGCGCTTTCTTACGACAAATATTGTGGGGTTTCGGCCATGCTCAAGAAGAACGGGCCGATCACGTACAGCATCGAATACGCAGATTAGTACTTCGGCAATTCCTCAATCAGTTTGAGGATGCGAGCGGCTTTTTCGTCTTCGGTCTTGGCGTCCTGAAGCCAACCGAGATAGTTGTTCTGAAGGAATTCGCTCAGGCCATTGAACTTGTCCAAAAGTTCTGGCGGTTCATTCTGCAAACACACCATCAGTTCTTCTCTGATCTGTTCCGAGATTTTGTCTTCGTAAAGCGTGATGTGGACATTATCTCCAGCCTGTTTGCCAATGGCTTTTCTGATCTTGGCATTGACGGGAAAGAACAATTGTCCGTTGCTCATCGGTTGCAGTTTTGACCGTTCTATCTCATAACCGTCAACGCTGCCTTTCACCCGAACCCAACCAAATGGCGCGTGTGGGTTTTTCAAGATTTCGGGAATGGCCGCATACGTCCAGCCGCCCTTGCCAGGGAATTTCTCCAGCAAATACTCTTTGTCCACAAGTGGTTCTGACACGTTTTAGGCCTTTCTGCGTAGCGAAAGGTAGGTAGAATCCTTTTTCAACTCAACCTCAAACTGAGCATTCTTGATGAGGAATCGGTCATGTTTTTTGCATGCTTCCAAGTCATTGATCTCACCAGAAAAGTGGCAGCCTTCATTGTCAAAGCACACATTCAGCGTTTCTTTTTCCCGATAGAAAGTGAAGACGGAAATGTCTTTTTCGGTCGCTTCAATTCCGTTTCGCATGAAATGCTGAACAGAAACTTCCACATCCATTTCTGGAATTTGAACTCGCTCAATGATCGCGTTTGCGAAATTTCCGTGCGGAACATGAAATACAGCTTTCGGTAACCTGACCGAAGATGCATGCTGCGAAGCCAAAAGTTGGGCAGGAACGAGAGAAATTCCCACTCCTGCCAAACTGATGTTTCTGATAAATTCCTTTCGGTTCATGTTCTTTTTCCTTTTGTCATGTCGAGCAGAGCTTGCGTAGCCGAGACATCAATAGATTCCTCCACTTCGGTCTGAATGACAGTCAGTTACGAATCAAACTCCTCGATCAGCATACCCATTTTGCCCATCTGGTAGTCACGCAATGCTTGCATGATCTCCGTCTGGTTGTTCATCACAAACGGGCCGTATGTGGCCAATGGTTCGTTGATCGGTTCGCCAGCCAATAGAATGGCGCGCGTGTCTTCCAATCCTTCAAAAGCAACGCTTTCGCCATCATTCTTGAACCACGTGAGGTCTTTCTTCTTGGTGGTGGTTCCATCGAAACTCAGTTTGCCATCCAATTGGTAGACAAAGGCATTGAAATCCTTCGGAAGATCAAATTCCATTTTACCACCTTTCTGAATGTCGAATCGTATCACCAACATCGGTGTCATCAATTCTATCGGGCCTTCTTTGCCCAACGCTTTTCCAGCAACAATTCCAGCGGTTACTTTTCCATCTTCGGAAACAACGGTTGGTGTGTTCTCAGCTGTTAAAGGCTGATACTTGGCGGGTTCCATTTTTCTGGCGGCAGGTGTATTTGCCCAAAATTGGATGAACTCAAAATCGCCCCCGTTTTCGGCCATGTGTTTCGGTGGCCGCTCGCTGTGAATGATGCCTCTGCCGCTGTTCATCCACTGCGCACCGCCAGCTTTTACAATGCTTTTGGTTCCTAACGAATCGCGGTGGTGAACTGCCCCTTTGAAAATGAGCGTGACGGGAGAAAAACCACGGTGCGGATGCGGTCCAACGCCCAGTTCTTTCTCGTTTTGGCCTCCAGGAAGTTTATCGTCCCAATGATGTACCAGAAGGAATGGATCGATCTGTTCCACACCATGCATCGGTAATGGTTGATCCAGCAGAATGCCGCCCATGTTCACGCGCTGAGCGGGTATGATTCGATTGATTGTGCGTTTCATAGCTCTAAATTAATGTTTAAACATTGATTTAACAATGGATGTGAAAAAGAGTTCAGTTAGGGTTTGATGCATCAAACCCTAACTCGAATGATCGTAAATGATCTTCCATTCATCGCCAAAGCGTTGCCAGATCAAGGTAAAAAGACCGTGCGGTTCGTCTGATTGGCGCGTCAATTTCCATTTTCCAGTAACGAGATAATGGTCGCTGCCAAGTGGTTCAAGGCTCAGGATTTCGAAGTTCAAAGTTCCCATGGCCGCTTTATCGGGGTAGGACTTCTTGTAGTTATCGAGCGTAGCCTGCCACCCATAATTGATGCCTGATCTACCAATGAATTTCAAGGAATCAGATTTCCAATAACCTTGCATAAAACATTCAAGGTCGCCTTGGTTCCAGCAATCCTGTTGTTCGGCAAGCACCTGTCTGATCTGCTTTTCAGAATCGTTGGGTTCGTTACGGAAGACGAACAAGGACAGAAGAAGAGCTAACGTGATTTTCATGGAATAAAAATAAGCCCGCAGCTCTATTGAACTGCGGGCCACCCATCAACCTTCACCTTCACATCATTTCGGTGCCTGCATCTGCTTGCGCTCCATGTGCTGTTTTTCGCGCATGTCCTTTCGCTCCTGCATCTTCTGATCCATCACTTTCACCTGCTCTGGCGTAAGCACGCCTCGCACTTTCATTTCAGACATGGTCCGTGACTTTTCCATTTCAGCCTTGATAACCGCTGATTTGTCAATCAGTTGGTTGATCTCCTGCATGTTGGGCTGTTCTGCCTTTTTCAGTTCAGCCAACTTCTCATGGATGCTCTTCATTTCCTTTCGTTGCGGTTCCATTCGCTTGCGGTTCTCATCGCGAATCGCTTTGATCTGCGTTTTCTGTTCCTCGGTCAGGTTCGGAATCTCCGCCATCATCTTTTCCTGTTTTCCACCTCGCTCAAATCGTTGCTGAGGGTGCGAACCCACCGCCTGCGTCTTGTCCTGTGCGAAACCTGTGCCTACCAGAAGGGTCAGAACACCCAATGTTGCCATTAACTTTTTCATGATCTTTCGTTTTTAATATTCGTGATGCTCTGATTCCAAAAATGCTGCCAAGGTTTAATTGATAACTGAAATTTTGTTTCGTAGCTCCATATTGGCGTGAGAACAAGTATCAACAGCCTAATGGAACGCCTTTGAAACAGCTCGCTTACTTTTAAACCCGTGAAACCGTTTCTCGAAACATCCATCGAGTTCCTTTCGGGCGTTGGGCCCGAACGTGCCAAGTTGCTGCGCGAGGAGTTCGGTATTCGCACTTACGGTGATCTGCTGCACCATTTCCCATTCCGATATGTGGATCGGACAAAGTTTCATCAGATCAATAGTATTGAGAGCGATGAGGCGGATATTCAATTGCTGGGAAGGATCAATTCGGTAAAAATGGTGGGGCAGAACCGAGGCCAGCGGTTGGTTGCGGAGTTTACCGATGGCACAGGCGTGATCGAACTGGTCTGGTTCAAAGGCATCAAATGGATAAAGCCGAAACTTCAGTCGGGAATCGACTATGTGGTTTTCGGCAAACCGACCCGATACAAAGGCAAGTTCAATATGGCGCATCCTGAGTTTGAGACGTTGGAAGCGCAACAGAAGCGGGTTTCCAATGCCTTGCAGGCGGTATATCCTTCCACCGAAAAGGCCAAAGCCAAGAATTTGGACAGCAAAGGCATCGCGCGGTTGATGAATGCGCTGGTGAGCCAATTGCCAGGGCAGGGACACATTTCGGAACTGTACGGAGCGGAGTTCCGACAGGCGCATCATCTTGTTCCACGCGAAGAGGCGTTCATCAATGTGCATTTCCCGCAAGATGCGGAAACCTTGCGAAAGGCGCGTTACCGCCTCAAGTTCGATGAGCTGTTCTTCATTCAATTGCGGTTGCTGAAGTTGAAACTCATCAACCAGACCAAATTCAAAGGGGCGGTTTTTGCTGAGGTGGGCGAAATGGTGAACCGTTTCTACTCAGAGTGTTTGCCGTTCGACCTGACCAACGCGCAGAAACGCGTTATCCGAGAAATACGCCACGACCTCGGTTCGGGCAGGCAGATGAGCCGCTTGGTGCAAGGCGATGTGGGCAGCGGCAAGACCATTGTGGCGCTCATGTCCATGCTGCTGGCGGTGGACAACGGCTACCAGGCTGCGCTGATGGCACCGACCGAAATTCTGGCCGAGCAGCATTTTGCCACCATCAGTAAGTTTTTGGAGAAGCTGAATCTGCACATCGCGCTGCTTACGGGTTCTACCAAAACAGCCGAACGGAAAATCCTTCATGAGCGGTTGATGTCGGGTGAAATCCATCTTCTTATCGGTACGCATACGTTGATCGAAGATGCCGTGCAGTTCGGGAAACTGGGATTGGTGGTGATTGATGAGCAGCACCGTTTTGGCGTGCAGCAACGCGCCAAACTGTGGCTCAAAGGGAGTACAGAGCATGAAGTGCCGCACATGCTTATCATGACGGCAACGCCCATTCCGCGTACGCTGGCCATGACGGTTTATGGCGACCTCGACACCTCAGTAATTGATGAACTCCCGCCAGGAAGAAAACCCATTAAAACGCTGCATCGGTTCGATTCGGCACGGCAAAAAGTGTTCGATTTCATGCGGCAGGAAATTGCCCATGGCCGCCAGATCTATGTGGTCTATCCGCTCATCAGCGAGAGCGAAAAACTGGACTTCAAGCATTTGGAGGACGGCTACGAGTCCATCGTGCGCGATTTCCCGCAGCCGAAGTACCAAGTGAGTATTCTGCATGGGCAGATGAAGGCCGAGCAGAAGGATTACGAGATGCAGCGGTTCAAGGAAGGCAAGACGCACATCATGGTCAGCACCACGGTAATTGAGGTGGGCGTGGATGTGCCCAATGCCTCGGTGATGGTGATAGAGAGTGCCGAACGCTTTGGGCTTTCGCAGTTGCATCAGCTACGCGGAAGAGTTGGCCGTGGGGCAGAGCAGAGCTACTGCATCCTGATGACGGGTTATGCATTGGGACAGGAAGCGCGCACCAGAATGGAAACCATGGTGCGCACCAACGATGGTTTCGAGATTGCGGAGGTGGACATGAAGCTCCGC
This sequence comes from Flavobacteriales bacterium, assembly GCA_016124845.1. Classification (NCBI taxonomy): domain Bacteria; kingdom Pseudomonadati; phylum Bacteroidota; class Flavobacteriia; order Flavobacteriales; species Flavobacteriales bacterium. Next base: position 10,062 of record WGMW01000026.1, on the reverse strand, counting down.
GGGCCAGGCGATATTCAGGGAACGATGCAGAGCGGTAAGCCGATCTTCCAGATAACCAACCTGAGCAAGGATGGACAGATCTTAGCAGCCGCACGCAATGCCGCCATCGACCTACTGAAAGACGACCCTGAGTTGGAAAAGCGCGAGAACGCACTCACCAAGCATCACCTCATCCAGGAAATGAAGGATAGACCTAACTGGGCGCGGGTTTCGTGATTGTTTCGTTCGTCACCCTGAACTTGTTTCAGGGTCTGGATAGATGCTGAAACAAGTTCAGCATGACGCGTTAGGATACCTGCTAATTCACCGCAGCCCTTCTCAACCGATCATTAATGGCTCTGCCGAGGCCGATATCTGGTAGTTTCTCCGCCAGGATCACATCCACAGGAAATTTCTCAAACTGCCGCATGTAGGCGAAGAGGTTCACGGCAGCTTCGTGCAGGTCGCCATGGGGCGAAAGGAGCAATTGACGTTCAGGCGGGAGGAATTCCAACCGCGTCATGAAACCCAAGAAACCGATTCGCTTTCCCTCAAACTCCGTGATCATCTCGCCTGGATTGCCAAAGTACAATGGCTTGCCAGGGGCGTAATGACTCTTTAACATGCCGGGTGCCTTCGGGTCGGAAGACTGGTTGAGACCGACCTCAACAGGACCGATCACATCTTCGATCACATCAATGCTCAGTCCGCCCAAACGGTACACGATGGGCTTGCCTTCCTCGAAACCGACAATGGTACTTTCCAACCCAACGGTTGTCGCACCGCCATCCAGAATGTATTCTATTTTGTCTCCCAACTGGTCCTCCACATGCTGCGCGGTGGTCGGGCTAACATACCCGAAGGGGTTGGCGCTCGGTGCGGCCAGCGGAAAGTCGAGCATCCGCAGCAGCTCCTGCGTCATGGGGTGTTGCGGCACGCGCACCGCCACGTTATCGAGCCCCGAAGTGACCACATCGGGAACGATCGGCTTTTTGGGCAGCACCAAGGTGAGCGGCCCAGGCCAGAACTCATCCATCAGCGTTCTTGCCATGGGCGGGATCTCGGCCACATGTTCCTTGATCCACTCGATCCCCGAACTATGAACAATGAGCGGGTCGAAATGCGGTCGGTCCTTCGTCTCGAAAATGCGCAGCACCGCCTCTTCATCGAACGCATTTCCCGCAAGGCCATAGACCGTTTCGGTAGGAATGGCCACCAGCTTGCCCCGTTTGAGCAGCTGTGCAGCCTTCTGTATGTCGGTACCTATCTCGGCCATCGTTCAATCGTGGACACGAAGATATTGTCATTATCCGATCGGAGTCTGCCCAATTGGTCAGGCGGGGCAGAAAGTGAGTGCGCGAGCCTGTTTTTACTTGGTCATGATGTCGATAGTTGTACAAGAATCGACATCCTGACGTGTTCCGATGTCATTATCTGTACAACTATCGACATACTGACATGTTCCGATGTTATTTTTTGTACAACTATCGACATTGAAATGGCTTGCAGGTGGCCGTTTTTCAGCAGAACGGGGCCTGTATCAGCGCAGGAAGCGCGGTTTGCGATGCGTAATATAATCGTGCATGGCATCCGTGTTCTCCACAAACACATCATCGGCAAAGCAATACGCCCGCAGGCGCCCCAGCAGGATGTCGGTAAAGATGGCATCGGTGCGTATGTTATGCTGCCAGCAGAAGTTCTTTACACGGATAAGCCGCGTGGGCGATGGGAGTTCGGCAGGCCATTGCAAAGCATCGGCCTTGGCCATTTTTCTGGGCAAAACCTTGGCAGGCACCGATGCGGTGGAGTCGATCACATGCAGGCCATCTACCGTGGCACTCGCCAGCACCCTGCGTTTGATGCGCAGATGCACCGAGCGCGGCTGGATGCCCGCGGCCTTGGCGTATTGCCCCACGGATAGGAGATGCGGCACGCGAATGACGTTGTCGGTGACTTGATCCATACCCCAAATGTAACATCCACAACCCATGCCGCAGCACGGTCAAAAGCGTAAATTCGCGCCTCAAACACGCACGCATGGAAATTTCGTACAACTGGCTGAAGCAATACCTCAAGGTAGATATTGACGTGAACGAAGCGGCCGCCCTGCTCACGGGCAGCGGGCTGGAGGTGGAGAAGGTCATTCCGTTTTCTTCTGTGGAAGGTGGGTTGCAAGGGCTTGTCATTGGCGAAGTGCTGACCAAGGAAAAGCACCCCGATGCTGACCGTTTGAGCGTAACCACCGTTGATGTTGGGGGTGATGAGCCGTTGCATATCGTGTGCGGTGCGCCCAATGTGGCTGCGGGACAGAAAGTGGTGGTGGCCACCGTTGGTGCCAAATTGTATCCATCAGATGGAGAACCGTTCGAAATCAAGAAATCGAAGATCCGCGGGGCCGTTTCGGAAGGAATGATCTGTGCGGAAGATGAGATCGGTCTGGGCGAGAGCCACGATGGAATCATGGTATTGCCTGATGATGTAAAGGTTGGTACGCCTGCGGCTGATTATTTCGAAATTGAGAACGATTTTGTACTTGAAATCGGACTCACTCCGAACCGTGCAGATGCCATGAGCCATATCGGTGTGGCGCGCGATTTGCGTGCTGTGCTTCGCGAAGTGAAAGGCGGTTACGAGGATCTGAAACTCGAATGGCCGGATGTAATGGCCTACTCGGCTGATATGGCCAAGAATCCGATTTCCATCGAAGTGAAGGATGAGGAAGCCTGTCCGCGATATGTTGGATTATACATCGAAGGCGTAGAGGTGAAACCATCGCCAGCTTGGTTGCAGAATCGCCTGAAAGCAATTGGCTCACGGCCTATCAATAACGTGGTGGATGTGACCAATTTCGTACTGCACGAGATGGGACAGCCGCTGCACGCGTTCGATGCCGATCAGATAAAGGACAAGAAAGTGGTGGTGCGTACCGCCAAGGCAGGAGAGAAATTCACTACGTTGGATGAAGTGGAGCGCAACCTGAACGATGAGGATCTGATGATCTGCCATTCCACAGACGGCATGTGCATCGCGGGTGTGTTCGGAGGGATGAAATCGGGAGTGACAGACAAGACCCAGAATGTGTTCTTGGAAAGCGCCTACTTCAATCCTGTTTCCATCCGTAAAACCGCCAAGCGCCACGGATTGAGCACCGATGCATCGTTCCGTTTCGAGCGCGGTATTGACCCAGAGATCACGGTGCTGGCGGCCAAGCGTGCGGCATTGCTTATTCAGGAAGTGGCGGGCGGAAAGCTGTCGGTCATCACCGATGTATATCCAAACCCGATCCCGCACCAGAAGGTGGATGTGCAGTTCGGGAACATCAACCGATTGATCGGTCAGGAAATTCCAGAGGAAACGGTCATTTCCATCTTGGAAGACCTTGGTATTTACATTGAAAAGAAGGTTGATGGTGGCCTCAAGTTATCCGTGCCATCCTTCAAGAATGACGTGACGCGCGAAGCGGATGTCATCGAAGAAATTCTCCGGGTTTACGGTTACGACAGAATTGTTGGAAGCGGGCAATTACGCGTTCCGCTAATCGCTTCGGATAAGAAGAGCCCAGAGCAGCTGCGCAATCTGGTCTCGGATGCATTGACGGCCCGAGGCTTCAACGAGATCATGAACAATTCGTTGACCAAAGCGGCTTACATGGACAAGCATTTCGCGGAGCAGGGCAAGGTGAAAGTGGATATACTGAATCCGCTTAGCACCGACCTCAACGCCATGCGCCAAACCTTGCTTTTCGGTGGTTTGGAAAGCGTTTCGCGCAACATCCGCCACCAGAATCCGAACTGCAAATTCTATGAGTTCGGAAATCTTTACGAAACCTCCTCCAAAGGAGGGGGGCAAAATGACCTCCCCCAGTCCCTCCTTTCAAAGGAGGGGGGCAAGGCGTTTGAAGAACGCGCCAGTTCTCCCCCTGGAAAGGGGGAGTGGCCGAAGACCGAGGGGGTTGGTGAATGGCCTTACAACGAATACCGCTCGCTCGGACTTTTCATCACTGGAAGATGGCAGAAAGAACGATGGAACGCAGTATCTGGAAACGCAACATTCCATCACATTCATGGTGTGGTCAGGTCAATCCTCGGTCGTTTGGGAATTTCGGCCACGCTTCAGGACGTATCCGACAAGACAACCTACGCTTACGGAATGGAATTCGTATCGAAAGATGGGAAGTTGCTTGCCAACTTCGGGAGTGTGAATTCCAATTTGTTGGAAGCATTCGATATTGAGCAGGAGGTGTTCTTTGCGGATTTCAATTGGGATCTCGTTCTCAAACTTTCGGCTTTGAATGAATTTGAAGTTGCTGAGCTGCCGAAGTATCCGTCAGTACGAAGAGACCTGGCCCTTCTCGTAGATAAAACCGTCAAATACGGCAAGTTGGAAGAGTTGGCCTACCAGACCGAGCGCAAGCTGCTAAAGGAAGTTGACCTGTTCGATGTGTATGAAGGCAAGGGAATTCCTGAAGGAAAACGTTCCTACGCCATGAGTTTCATCTTACAAGATGAGAACAGCACCCTCAACGACAAGACCATTGATAAGACCATGGGCCGTTTGCAGCAACGCTTTGAGCGAGAAGTTGGTGCCGAGTTGCGGGGTTAAACTCCGCGTAGTTTTTTTGGATTTCTTGAAGTATGAAAAACCCGTGAAATGACCACTTTGTTTTTAGCGCAGCGGTAAATGACCTTGTAGCTCCAAATGATCAGAAACCGATATTCAGACTTTTTGTGAGCCAGTAGCGGTTCAACAGTTCCCACTTTTGGATTATCAGACAATAATTGAACATCGTAAAGGATGCGTTCAAGGACAATCTTCGCATAATGAACTCCTTGCTCATCTCGGATGTATTTGATAGCCCTTTCGAGTTGACTTTCTGCACGGTGAGTCCAGACTATTTCAGCCATTCTTGCGAACGCTTTTCAACCTCTTTGTGCGTGTACACCTGGCCTTTCTGTTCCTGTTTTTCAGACAGTTCTATGTCCGAAAGCAAGGCGAGTTGTTCGTAAACATCTTCAAGTGTACTTTCTGGAGTGAGCCGAGCCATTACCTCTGAGAGTAAGGATTTTACGTCTGTGGTTTTCATAGCATAAAGTTAATGAAAGCGCCAACTCTCAAAGATTCCTCACCTTCCTAATATGCTTCGCCAGCGTTGCTTTGAGCTGAAGCTTCAGGATAGCTCCCATGTTTTCGCATTTCAGGAAATGTTCGTTCTGATGGTGTTTGGCCAACTCTTCGCGCAGCGTACGCACTTTTTCAGGTGTGGAAATATCGTCTTCCTCCATGCAATCGATCAGGTCTTTCACGCGGTAGCGGGAGGCGATTAATCTTCTCGCTATCAATGAGCGTTCCTCGGCCTGATATTGCTTCACGGTGTTTTCGTTGATGAGCTGCATGCCCAGTTCCACCAGCGGAAAATTCTCCTTGAAGAACTGCGGCAGGTAAAGGTTCTTGCGCCCCTCGTAGCATTGCTGGTCGAAATCGATGGCGCGGATACGGTACTGCACATCATCGAAATCGGGCGTAATGTCGAGCACGTAATTGTAGCTGCGCATATCGCCCAGCAGGCGCACGAAACACCGCTCGTTGAACTTCACGAACTCCTTGGCCAAACGCACCTTGTTCAACTGTTTGCTGTTCATCATGTTCTTGATGAACATGTCGCCAGGGATGCCTGCAATGTGCTCTTCGATCAGCGTGTTGTCATCCACATAATAGCTGATGCGGTTGGGGGAGAGCAGGTGCTCCAGTTCCAGCCCGTAAACGCGCGAGGCATCGGCTGTTTTGATGTAGAAGTAATCGTAGTTGTCGTTGAATTTGTTGATGATGCGGATGCGGAACGGGTTCGAGTTTCCGAACGAGCAATAGTCGATGCGGTCCACGTTCAGATGCTCCAGCGAACTGAAATCGCCCTCATTCTTCAGCATCACATAAATAAAGGTGAGCGATTTGTAGAGCCTTTCGGTTCGTTCGGGTTCGTAAAAGACCGTTTCCCAAAGAGTGTCCTGGCCTTTCTTGTCAAGCAATGGCGTGGCCAATTTGTGCTCCAGCAGGTCGGTGTAATCCAGACCGAGTTTCATTTCCCGCCCTTCCTTCTTCAGGTACTTCCGAAGCGATGGAATGATCGGAATGAAATGCTTCTTCTTGGAGATGTGGTTTGTCAAAGCGGGGGCTTTTCGTCTTTGGGATGATTTCCGTACCGATGAAAGTAGAATCTGAAACCGAGATTGAAAGCAAAGTTGTCGAAAGGAACATCGAATTTGTAATCCTTGTACGGTTGATCTGCGTGTTGGGTCCAATTGACCGAACCATCTGGGTTCAGGTCGTATGTAACCTCTTGAGAATTTGAATATTCGGCATAACGCTCATTGGTGGTAAGAGATGAAATGTCGTCATGACGGTTCTTCTCATACGTAGTGACCTCGGATTTGCTTGGCGAAAAACTCAGGTGCGTGTAGCTGAATCCAAAGAACACTGCCTTTGTGCCGTTTCCAAGGAGATACTCAATATCAAAACTTCCTTTGAACCCTACCGTCATCGGTCCCTTATATTCCCGAACAAACATGTAATTGTCGCCAGCAGTTCCATTGGGGTTGTCGGGAAGCTGAATTTCGGTGGTGCGCAGGTATTTAGGAAACGTGAATAGAGGATAGGCCCTTAGAGAAAAACCCCAATTTTTCAGACGCTTGTACATGCCAAGGTAAGCCGCAGCATAGAAGCAATGCCCCTGATAAGTTGCTTTTCGTTCGTCCTTGTCTGCATAGTATTCTATACCATAATTCACAGACTGTTTCAACCCATAGAGATACCCTCCGGTAAGTCCGAATGAGATACCTGACTTCCCGGCATATCCGAATTCAATTTCAACGGGTACGCCTTGTCCGAGGCTTTTATTGGTCGCATTGTATTTTTCCACTACATAACCCCAAGCAGCGGAATACCTTAAGGTTGAATAGTTACCATGAGTTGCATCAGGAATTCCAATACCGAAACCAGATTGAACTCCGATGGAGAAATACTGTGCGCTGGCCGATGTTCCAGATAATAGAATGAGTACGTAGGTGAGGAAAGTCCTTGTCATGAGAAAGTTGGTTTATGACAAAGAAAGCGTATTGACCAATTGAATTTGCAACTTAGTACACGGAATACGAAATTCTCAATACAGGCATAAAGTAGTATTGCAAGTTGCTGCTTGAGTAAGGAATGGGATTTTCTTGATGATCGGTATGCGAACTTAGTGTTTGACCAAGGGCAAAATTAGCGTCCAGCGAGATGGCGAATTTCTTTCCAAGCAAGGCCTCCACCCCGAAACCCGCCTTGTAGAGCATGGCCGTTTTGTTGCTACTGTTCGTCCATTTGTAATTGTAGTGCGCGCCCACCGGAAAATAGAGCAGCGTGGCGTTCAGGTTCTTGAACGGGTACAGCCGATAATCGATGCCCACACCGATGTCCTGCTGTTTGGACAAAGCATCCAACCGCCCGTAAAAAGGGGTGAACCCGAACCAATGCCGATGGTAGCGGAACGAATAATGGGGCGATATGAAGTAGGTGAAATTGGAATTGAAACCCGTGATGGCAAAGCCGACACCAACGCGGTGTTCCACCTGTTGGTTGAAAGGGATCTCCTCCGTTTCCGACTGCGCGAACGTCAGTTGGGAAACCAGCAACAGGTTACATATCCAGATCAGCGAGAAGCGCATCATCAACGAAGTTAGGCAAAGTCACCTTCAGATTAGGCTCTGTTTCCATGGCGCGCTTGATGGATGAGACCGCCCCTTCATTCCGTGCCCAACTTCTGCGCGAAATGCCGTTGTTCACGTCCCAATAAAGCATCATTTTCAATCTGCGGTCCGCATCCTCGGAACCGTCCAACAGCATGCCGAAACCACCGTTGATGACCTCGCCCCAACCGACACCGCCACCGTTGTGCAGACTGATCCACGTGGCACCACGGAATCCATCGCCCACAAAATTCTGAACCGCCATATCGGCCGTAAACTGCGAGCCATCGTAAATGTTGGAGGTTTCGCGGTACGGAGAATCTGTTCCCGAAACATCGTGATGATCGCGACCAAGCACAACAGGCCCGATCTTTCCTTTTTGGATGGCCTTGTTAAATGCTGCCGCGATCTTGATCCTTCCTTCCGCATCAGCATAAAGGATACGCGCCTGCGAGCCGACCACCAATTTATTTTTCTCTGCTTCGCGAACCCAATGCAGGTTGTCTTTCAACTGTCCGTGGATCTCTTCGGGTGCGGTTTTCAGCATCTCCTCAATTACTTGCGCTGCGATCAGGTCTGTTGCTTCCAGATCTTCTGGTTTTCCCGATGTACACACCCATCGGAACGGTCCAAAACCAAAATCAAAACACATGGGGCCCATAATGTCTTGCACATAACTTGGGTAGCGGAAAACCCCACCCCCAGCCCCTCCCCCGAGGGGAGGGGAGCTGGTGCGCTGATCTGAAGTTTGAGCGGTATCTGAACTCCCCTCCTTTGAAAGGAGGGGTTGGGGGAGGTCATTTTGTTTCACTCCTTGTAAGGAAGAGTTGGTGGGGGCAAACACATCCGCCCCAGCCCTTCCGGCCTCCAGCAGAAATGCATTTCCGTAATCGAAGAAATACATGCCTGCTTTGGCGAGTTTGTTCACGGCTGCAACATGTCTTTTCAGTGTTTCCTGCACTCGTGTTTTGAATTCCTCAGGCTGAGAAGCCATCAAAGCGTTGCTTTCCTCGTAGCTCAACCCGACAGGATAATAGCCGCCCGCCCAAGGGTTGTGCAGCGATGTCTGGTCAGAACCAAGATCCACTTTGATGTTGCGTTCCGCCAGACGTTCCCACAGGTCAACGATGTTGCCGAGATAGGCAATGCTATGCGCTTCGCCTTTCTCTTGCCAAGCAAGTGCAGCATCGATGCATGCATCCACATCTTCAATCACCTCATCCACCCAACCTTGCGAATGACGCTTATTGGCCGCATCAGGATTGATCTCTGCACAGATGGTCACAACACCCGCAATGTTCCCGGCCTTGGGCTGTGCACCGCTCATGCCGCCCAGACCGGAAGTAACGAACAGAGGAAGTTTGACCCCCTCTAACTCCCCCAAAGGGGGAGAGCTGGTACGCTGATCTGATGTCTGCGTAGTTTGTAAACTCCCCTCCTTTGAAAGGAGGGGTCGGGGGAGGTCATTTTGTTCCTCTCTTTTGGAGGAATCGGGGGAGGTTATTTTTCTCACAGCATTGAGCACCGTAATGGTGGTTCCATGCACAATGCCCTGCGGGCCAATGTACATGTAAGAACCTGCGGTCATCTGACCGTATTGCGTTACGCCCAATGCGTTGAATTTCTCCCAATCATCGGGTTTGCTGTAATTCGGTATCATCATACCGTTGGTAACCACCACGCGGGGTGCGTCCTTGTGGCTTGGAAACAACCCCATTGGATGCCCGCTGTACATGGCCAAGGTCTGCTCCTCGGTCATTTCCGAGAGGTATTTCATGGTCAGGCGGTACTGCGCCCAGTTCTGGAAAACGGCTCCATTTCCGCCATAAGTAATGAGTTCTTGCGGATGCTGCGCCACGGCAGGATCCAAGTTGTTCTGGATCATCAGCATAATTGCTGCCGCTTGCTGACTCTTGGCGGGATATACCTCAATTGGTCGTGCGTACATGTCATATTCTGGCATGAAGCGGTACATGTAAATGCGGCCGTAATGTTTCAGTTCTTCTTTGAACTCATCAATAAGTTCTTTGTGCCATTGTGCAGGGAAATAGCGCAATGCATTTCGCAGCGCGAGCTTCTTTTCGGCTACGTTGAGAATATCTTTCCGCTTGGGTGCGTGGCTCAGTTTCGGGTCACGCTCTTTTTTCGATGGTAGCTGGCTTGGAATGCCTTCGGTCACTTGGGTTTTGAAACTCATGGTCATTAGCTAATGTGCTAATTAGCAAAAATGATTATCCGCAATCCGACCCCGTAAATTGGTTACGGTGCATGGTTCTTGGTTTGTGTCAAAACTAAGAACATGATGACATTCAAGGATTTTTTCGAGCGGTTCGCTGACGAACAGAGCTGTCTGGAACATTTTGTG
>WGMW01000025.1 GCA_016124845.1 Flavobacteriales bacterium | reverse complement strand
GCAATGTGACCGATGAGGTGATCATGCATTAAATTGAGAATCAGGATGTGGAGGATGGACAGGAAAGCGAGTTCAGGATAGATGGAGAGTGAGACTTCAGTCGGCTTACAGCCGATGTCCAAATCTACCGGCTTGTAGCCGGTAGTAGTTTAATTATATGCCCACGGGTTGATCCTTACGAAAAGATCTACGCCAGTTTTTCTGGGTGGCGATCCAATTTTCAGCAGAAAATGACGCCAGTCCCCATGCCTCTGACCAAATGCCGCTCATCTGTGAGGCCGTCAGCTGGTGGAAGATTTCCATTAAAAAACTGCGACCACACTCTCAACCCGATATGACACGACTACTTCAGAAAATAAATCAAGCACGAAAACGCGGCACTATGTGGCTAAGGCAAATTGTTTCATCGTACAATCAAAGAAATCGCTCAGGACCTGTTAGGAACTTTCATTCCGAAAATGTGACCGAAAGGCGAGGGCAGCACATACAATGGGCATGATTGCGAAAGCACACATGATCATCGTTGATTGGTCACAGAAAGAGTTCAAACTATGCACTTTAAGTGGATGTCGATTTCAGTTTCTAAATGTTGTGTTCATCATGGGGATTTGTTCGTATTTCCCTGTCCTGTCCGTTATTTCTTGGTAATGGAGGACGACTTGCAGTCGTCAATCAAACCATGGATCCGCAGTCCATAGTGGTTTAATTCACCGCCTCAACCGTATAGCCAGCGGTTTTCAATTGCTGGATCAACCCTTTTTCCCCCACCAGATGCATGGCGCCCACGGCAAAGAATGTGGGGTTTTTAGCCACCTGCTCCGCAATAGATTTTACCCAACGGTCGTTGCGCTCGGTGAGTAGTTTGGCTTCCATGGCATCGAAACTCTCATCTTCTTCGGTGCTTTTTTCCAGTTCGTGAAGGTCTTGTGCCAAGTAAGCATCCAACATTTCATTGTAATCGCGTAGTATGCTGGCGGTGTTCTTCTTCAGGTCTTCCATCTGCTCTTCGATGGAAACGCCTGAAACGATATCCATCTGCTCTTTCAACGTTTCGAGGCCGATGATCGGTTTCTTATCCTTTTTGGCCATGGAAGAAAGTTCCTGTTCATACATCTTCACTTTGCCTAAAAGGTCAGTAAGAATGAGTCCGCTGATGTAGATGGGACGGATCTTCGAATACTTCTCGATTTTCTTGGCTTTCAGTCCCAAGGAATCGACAAAGGCAGATGTAAGTGCCGCATACTCATCATCGGTCATGTAATCCTTCCAGCTTTTTCCATCGGGCATGATCATGGCCGTGGCCATTTTCATCTGCTCGGCAAATGGAATGTCCAACTCGGCTTCAAGCGCAAGCGTCTCACTTTCATTCAACGCTGCCTGCATCTTATCGGTAAAGAAATACTTGTCTTCAGGCAGCATGTGGATGGTTCCGAAGAGATACGATGGTTTGCTGATGCCGTTTCCACTTATTTTCCAAAGTAATGAGTTGGCATCCTGCGCCAAGCTTCCGAAAGCGGATCCGATAATGAAAACAGTGGCCGCGAGGCCCGTGTAAATTCTGTTCATGGTGGTTATTCTATCGATTCGTTAATGATACGGCACGCTTCAGCAATTTCATCATCAGTAATGGTCAATGGCGGAGCAATGCGCATCGCGCTATCACAAAAAAGGAACCAATCTGTGACCATGCCATTTTCGATGCAGCGGTCGATGGCAGGAAACAACTGGTCGCTGTCGCGAAGTTGAATCGCTAACATCAGTCCTTTGCCTCGGATCTCTCTTATTTCCTCATGATCGAGAAGTTTTCTGAAGAGTTGTCCTTTTCGCTCAGCCTCGGCTGCAAGGTTGTTTTCGAGTATGACAGATAGACAGGCTTCTCCTGCTGCGCACGAGACAGGATGACCACCGAATGTGGTGATGTGTCCTAAAATGGGGTTGTGGCTCAACGTTGACATCAGCTCTTTCGAGGCAACAAACGCACCGATTGGCATGCCGCCTCCCATGCCTTTTGCCAAAAGCAGTATGTCGGGTACAACATCAAAATGTTGAAATGCGAACATTTTGCCTGTACGACCAAACCCGCATTGGATCTCATCGAGTACGAGCAATGCTCCAGTTTCGGTGCATTTCTCACGCAGCGCGATCATAAACTGCTGTGTAGGAACGCGGATGCCTGCTTCGCCCTGTATGGTTTCCAAGAAAACTGCGGCTGTGTTTTCGGTGATGTTCTGTAGTCCTTCCACATCATTCAGCCGAATGTGAAATGTCTCTGGAAGAAGCGGGTAGAAGGGATGCTTGAACTGTTCATTTCCCATCAGGCTCAACGCCCCATTACTGCTTCCATGGTAGGCATTTTCAAAACTGATGAGTTCTTTTCGTCCTGTGGCTTTCTTGGCCAGTTTGATGGCTCCTTCAACGGCTTCGCTTCCTGAATTCACAAAATAGATCGAGTTCAGTTGTTCGGGTAGGATGGAGGTGAGCGCATCTGCAAAACGTACCTGTGGCGATTGAACATATTCGCCATAAACCATTAGATGCAGATGCTTGTCGGCCTGATCTTTTATGGCCTCCACCACTTTCGGATGTCGGTGTCCAATATTACTTACCGAAATACCCGCGATGAGATCCAAGTACTTCTTGCCTTTCGGGTCATACATATAAACTCCTTCCGCACGCTCAATTTCCAATCCGATGGGACTTTCGGAAGTGGGTGCCAAATGGCGTAACAAGCGTTCTCGTTCGGTGGGCATGCGGCAAATGTGGGCAAAAAAAAGGGAAGCTTTCGCCTCCCTTTTCCATGATTCTTATTCAGTTACTTACTTGCTTCCTTTCAAGGTAACGTGGAATTTGATAATGTCGTCAATGGCCTTGTCGCCAAGGTCATCAAAGAAAGATCCTGAGCCGTAACGCACATCATATTTTGAACGGTCAACCTCAATATCGGCTGTTGCCGTAATGGTTCCATCGGTGTTCTGAACAACCTTAACGGGAAACGTCACCTCGTGCGTAATGCCTTTGATGGTGAGATTTGCTTTCAACTTGTCGCCCTCAACTCCAGAAATGGCAAGGTTGGCGACTTTGTGCTTATCCACCCCGAAAAAATCTTCGCCCTTCAAGTGGCTCTCCAGTTTCTCTTTCATACCACCTTCAAGGTCGGTCACATTGATAGTGGTCATGTCGATGGCGAACTTTCCGTTAGAGATAACACCACCTGTGAACTGAAGCCCACCTTCCATGAGGTTTACGGTTCCGGTATGCTGTTTACCGGTGATCTTAGAACCTGACCACTCGATCTTGCTTGCGGTTGGATCGATACGGTAAAACCCGTCAATGTCGGTGACTGGTTTGAATGCTGCAAGCACCATAAATGCAACGATGCCTGAGAGAATTGAAATTTGCTTTTTCATGTTTTTGGTCTATTTGGATTTTAATCGATGTCGAAACACTAAACTACAAGACTATTTGAATGTTCAAGGGTTGCTTACAATAAATCGGCCAACAAGTTTACGGTCTTTGTCTGCAAGGTAATAGAGGCCGCTGGCCAGATTCTGAACATTGACAGCGAACTTGGTGCGGGCATTCGGGTTGATCGATTGCAGAACCGTTCTACCATAGGCATCGAAAAGGACCAAATTCTTGGGAACGGCCTTCGAGCGGAACTTCACATTCACTACATCACTTGTCGGATTCGGATACACGGACACCGAAACATCTTCACTCTCAAATTCCTTGATGCCTACATTGATGATGTTTCGTGTGTCTGATTCCCACAGTCCGCGGCCAAATGTGGCTGCTCGGATAACATTGGCCGATTCGTGAATTTCCAGTTCACTTACAATTACATTCGGAAGTCCGGTCATAAATGGTTCCCATTCTGTCAGCGTTTCGTCCCAATAATAAACACCGACATCAGTTCCCACATACACACCTCCTGTGCTGCTTCGTTCAATCTCAATACAGTTTACAGGTAGGTTGGGCAGGTTCATGCTCATGTTCTCCCAAGTTTGGCCTGCATCCTGCGAGCGGAACACTTTCCTGCCATCTGTGTAACCGGAATACGTTACCCAAATGGTGTTCTCGTTCAGTGGGTCAAATGCCACATAGGTCATGCTCCCAGAAGGAAGGCCCGTTTTGATGTTGTCCCAGGTTCCTCCAAGGTCTTTGGTCAAACGTAGAACGCTCTTCGTTCCGGCCACAATATATTCCGTGTTTGTGTTTGCGACATCGAGTAGCGTCATCGGTCCCGAATTGATGGAGGTAAGTATCGGAGAGAGTTCATACCAATCAAATCCTTGATTGTCCGATCGATATACCTTGCCTCCGGTTGCAGCATACACCACTTCCGGGTTTCCCGGTTCTAACATGAATGGCGTGACCCACGCTCCGGCCGCTGGTGCAATATCATCAGTAAAATTGTTGCCACCGTCATCACTATAATGCAGTTCGCCATTTTGAATGGTGCAGTACATGATATTCGAATTCTCGGGATGGATCATTGTTTCCATGCCATCGCCACCAAAAACTGCCTGCCACTGGTTCTGTTTCCAACGAAATGTGCCATTGTCCTGTGCACCTCCAAGAACAATAGTTGGGTCTGAAGGAGCATTTGATAACCGATAGAACTGCGTGATGGACATGCCCGAACTCAAACTTTCATAACCATTGAAGTAGTAGGATCTACGGTACAGTCCGCCATCGCAACCTGCATAGAATTGTCCGGTTATGGCGTTATACTCCAATCGATGTTGATCGGCATGCACGTAAATTCCATTGGCGGCAAACCAATGAGCCTCCAGGTAAAAGTTTGCGCCAGCATTGGTCGATTTCCAGATGTTGATACCACCCACGCGTATTTCATTCGGGTCGGTTGGCGAAACTGCCAATTCCATCGAGTACCAGCCTTGCCCTCCGGGATCGGAACCGTATTGGTCGCCAGCCATCATGTTCGGACTGTCCGACATCAATGTCCAAGTTGCACCAGCATCCTGCGAACGGTAAAAGCCTTCGTGGGCTGAGTTTCCATCACAGGCCAAGAGATATACTGTGTTTGGAGCAGCGGGTGTAACTGCGATCTTGGTTCGCCCTATTTCAGAGGTGTTCAGTCCAGAAGTTGAAGCAGACCACGTTTGGCCGTTATCGTAAGAGACGTAGAATGGCGGTGCAGACAAAGAAACCGTGCTGGCGTAAACCGTATCATGATTGTCCGGTTTGAACTCAAGGTCGCAGTAATTTCCGCTAAGTACCTGCTGCCAAGTTTCGCCGGCATCTTCGGTTCTGTAAATACCATTTGTTGCTGCCGCGATGAGCACATTGGTGTTGTCGGTGTCCAGGATCAACCTGCGGATATTTCTACCATCACTTAACGGAAAGCTGAGCCCTGTGCTGTCCCATGTAAAACCACCGTCTGAACTCCTAAGAACACCGAAAGTGTAAGTGTCGCTCGAACTCTCATCACCTGTACTGAGGTACATCGTGTCGGTGTTGTGTGGGTTGATGACAATTTCCGAAACACCGATGTTCGGAAGGTCGTCCGTCAGTGGCTCCCACGATTGTCCATTATCGTTCGATTTCCAAAGGCCACCGGAAGGAGCTCCGGCCCATAGTTGGTTTGTGTCTGTTGGGTGAAACGCGATGGCCGAAAGCCGCCCGATGGAATGCCCGTCACCGTTTACAGGTTCTTCAATGGGACCAATAAGCTGCCAGTTGCCATTTGCGCCCCGATACTGCTTTTGCAATTGTGCGCGCTTTATCTCTTCGTAAACGATGCGTTGGTTTGGCACTTTGCCGTGGTCATTCAAGCGGTATTCCTTGAACCATTCCCAGCGTTTGAACTGCTTCCATCCAGAACCTTTCGGGCCAGGTTGATCACCGAACTCATTGTAAAAGGCTTCTTGAACCTGTTGGAAATCCACGGAGGGATCTCCCATCATTTCGCGCCAATCCTGAGCCGTGGATCGTACCGAAACGAGTACGGCTACAAAGAGCAGGGCAACGCCAACATGTAATTTCATTCTTGATTTTTTTTGGAACCCTCGTAAATATCGTAGCGCGCCAAACGGCATTCGATGGAACCATTGTAGAGTTCCTTTTTACTTGTTGTGCGCAATCCGACCCTTTTCAATGCACTCAGGTTTCCCGTGATCATAAAACAGGAGAAACCTTTCCAGTTCTGTTTGAAGGCATCTCCAATATTCTTGTAAAGTTCGTCAATATCTTCCTTGTTCATTCGGTCGCCATAAGGCGGATTGAGAATCAAAGTGCCACGCGTTTCCGATGGCTTCAGTTCAAGGAATTCCTGATGAGAAACTTGAATTTCATCTTCCAGTTCTGCACCGTAAACATTTTTCTTGGCCTTGGCCACCACATTGGCGCTGGCATCCGAAGCATAGATCTTCAATGGTGCATCCGAAATGCGCTCCATCGAACTGTCAATGATCGTGTCGAACAGTTTCTGGTCGAAATCTGCCCACTTTTCAAATGCCCAACCTTGCTTTCGGAAAAGTCCTGGTGGCATGTTCAAGCCTTTGATGGCCGCTTCAATGGCAATGGTTCCAGAACCGCACATGCCATCATATAATGGTGTGATCGGATCCCAACCCGAAAGCTCTACAATTCCGGCTGCCAGCACTTCGTTGATCGGTGCCTGACCAGTTATCTGGCGATAGCCGCGCATGTGCAGCGAATCTCCTGTGGAATCGAGCGATATGATCACTTTTTCGCCCGCAATATGAACATGGAGCGGAAGGTCTGGATTGTCCGTGTCCACGTTCGGACGCTCGCCTGTTTTTTCGCGGATGCGGTCAACGATCGCATCCTTGGCTTTCAGCGCCATGAATTTGGAATGCGTGAACGTGTTGGAATGCACGGCCGAGCGGATGGCAAGCGTTTGGTCTTTCGTCAGCAGTTTTTCCCATGGATAAGATTTGATCCTTCCGTAATATTCTTGCTCATCACGCGCCACGAACTCTTTGATCGGTTTCAGCACACGTAGCGCAAAGCGCGAACGGAAATTCACCTTATAGATAAAGCCAAGGTCGCCTTTGAAATAAACCGCACGATTGCCCATTTCGACCTCTCTCGCCCCGAAAGAACTAAGCTCGTTTGCCAGAATCTCTTCCAAACCTGGAAGCGTGGTGGCCGTAAGTTGAAAAACCTCTGCGCTCACCTTATAGACATTGAGGTGAAAGGAGCATTTTCCAAGCGTCCTCGATCTTACCTTCACTCAAGAGCTTGTGGGCATTTTTGTGCAGCATGCGTTCCACCTGTTTTGGGTTAAGGTGATACTCGCGAAGCAGTTCTTTCACATTGGGTTGCTCGTAGAATGCATGAATGTCTGCATCGCTTGGCAATTCTGGACTCATAGCTAACATGCCAAGGTCATTTCCTGTCAGAACCGTGCTGTTGCGGATGTTTTCGGGAAGCGAATCAACGCCCATTCCAACTACGCGGCCCGGCTTGGGAACTTCGAAGACAGCCTCGCCATGTGCACGACAATACCAGTTCTTTCCCATTCGCGCCACGAGGTCGAGTTTCTGCGGATCCACACTTCCGTCATCCTCAAAAACATCTTCCGCATAATGCATTCTCACCACTTCCGAGACCACGAGATTCCCCGCACCTCCGTGCTCTCCCAAATGGATCACTTCCCTCACTTTACATTCAAATTGAACGGGAGATTCCTTCACACGGAAAGGTTTTACAACATCCGATGCGATGGGTGTCAGACCTGCCTTTTCAAATTCGTTCACACCATCAGCATATTCGCAACTGGCCAAATTCATTTGGTGAAGGATACCGTAACTCACCACATTGATCACGCACTCCTTCGTCACTTCCACATTATCCAATGTATGCTTGGTGGTGTTGCCATGCACCCTGCGGGCAGGGGAGAAGATGGCAATGGGTGGATTGGCACTGAACACGTTGAAGAAGCTGAATGGTGCCAAATTCGGCTTCCCATCTGCATCGACCGTACTCACAAAGGCAATTGGTCGTGGAGCAATGGCGCTCAGGAGCAATCCATGCAATTGCGGGGTTTCCATTTCTGATGGCGTGTAGCTTCTCATGTACGTTCAGTTTGAAGCGCAAAGGTACGCGCCTCATATTATCTGTTGTGTGAAATAAATATGGTTTGATATTTCGAAAAGAGAATTACCTTTGCGCTCCCGTTTTTCGGGGAGGTTCTTTTGAATTTTTGCGGATGTGGTGAAATTGGTAGACACGCCAGACTTAGGATCTGGTGCCGCGAGGTGTGTGGGTTCGAGTCCCTCCATCCGCACAAAAATGAAAATGAATGGGTTGATATGGGGCGAGAAGTTTATCCCGATGAAGCGAAGCGGATATCGGGAAGTCCCTCCATCCGCACTTTAAAACAAAGAGGGAACTGTTGAAAAGCGGTTCCCTTTTTTGCTAACGACAATCTGTAAATGAGCACAATGAACATTACCAAGGAGACCATTGATGAACTGAACGCACGGGTAACCATCAAATTGGAGCCTGCCGATTACCAACCTCAGGTTGAGAAGACCTTGAGAGAACACGCCAAGAAGGCGAGCATGCCAGGCTTCCGTCCTGGAAAAGTTCCCGTTGGTGTGGTGAAGAAAATGTACGGTCCATCTGTGTTGGTGGATGAGGTGAACAAGATGCTCGGAAATAAATTGTACGAGTACATTGGAGAAGAGAAATTGGAGATCCTCGGAAATCCGCTTCCTTCAGAATCAGTTATGCCAAAGGCAGATTGGGAAAATCCTGCTGAGATGGAGTTCACGTACGATCTTGGCCTTGCTCCTAAGATTGACCTCGATCTTGGTAAGAAGTTCAAGTTCGATTATTTCGTGATTGAACCGACAGCAAAAGACATTGAGAGTTCGTTGGAGAACATCTCCAAGCGAAATGGAGAAATGGTGGAGCACGATACCATTGCTGATGGCGATCTGGTGAAGGTACAATGGGTGGAACTTAACGAAGATGGTAGCATCAAAGAAGGTGGTGTGCTGCACGTATCAAGCATCTCCTTGGATGAGAAATTGGCCGAAAAGTCGAGAAAGCAGCTTATCGGAAAGAAGCTTGGTGACGTTGTGACTGTTGCGTACACCGATTTCTCGAACCACGAAGGGGATGCTGCGGCCATGTTGGGCGTGAAGAAGGAAGATCTGGCCAATGTGAACAAGGATTTCAAGATCACCATTGAGACCATTCAGCGATTGAAGCCAGCTGAGTTGAATGAAGACCTTTTCAAGCGCATGTATCCGGATGGTTCGGTTACCAATTTGGATGAGCTGAAAGAGCGTATCAAGAAGGATTACACGGAGTATTTCTCAAAAGAAAGTGACCGTAAGTTGAAAAATGATATGGTGGTCGATCTGTTGAAGAACACCAAGATCGAACTGCCAGATGAATTTTTGAAGCGTTGGTTGACAACCGTTGGGGAGAAAAAGCCGACCAAAGATCAGATCGAACAGGAATATCCAAACTACCGTGATGGTCTGAAATGGCAGTTGATCGAGAACAAGGTGATCCGCGATAATGACATCAAGGTTTCGCACGAAGAGTTGACAGATGGAATCCGCGCTCAACTGCACCAGCAGCTTGCCTACTATGGCATGCAGCAGGCCGATGATGAGATCATGGAAGACATGGTTCAGAAGTTCATGAAGCGGGAGGATGAAGTGCGCAAGATGAATGACCAGCTGTATGACGAGAAAGTGATGGAGTTCTTCAAGAGCAAGGCCACTTTGAACGAAAAGAAAGTGAGCAGCGAAAAGTTCTACGAAACGTTGGCAAAAGAGAACAGCTAACGGTTAATAACCCGAACATTTACCAAGTGCCGAGTGTTGCCATTAATTGCGATATTCGGCACTTGTCGTATATGACATTAACAAACAGATAAAGCACGGAGAAATGGACGGATACGAATTCAGAAAATACGCGATCAAGCACAAAGGCATCAGCAGCACAACATTCGATAGTGTGATCAGCTCGATGACACCTTATATTATTGAGGAACGCCAACTCAATGTGGCACAAATGGACGTGTTCTCACGTTTGATGATGGATCGCATCATTTTCCTCGGAACAGGAATTGATGACACGGTGGCCAATATCATTCAAGCACAGCTTTTGTTCTTGGAAAGTGCGGATGCGAAAAAGGATATTCAGGTTTATCTGAACTCACCAGGTGGATCGGTCTATGCTGGATTGGGTATTTACGACACCATGCAGTACATCGCGCCAGATGTGGCTACCATATGTACTGGAATGGCCGCTTCCATGGGTGCCGTTCTCCTTTGTGCTGGTACTAAAGGCAAGCGAACTGCGTTGAAGCACTCACGTGTGATGATACACCAACCGCTGGGAGGTGCGCAAGGACAAGCTTCTGATATTGAGATCACAGCACGCGAGATCGCTAAATTGAAAAAGGAACTGTACGACATCATTGCCACGCATTCTGGCCAGCCTTACGACAAGGTTTGGGAAGACAGCGACCGCGACTATTGGATGACCTCAGAAGAGGCCAAAGAGTACGGAATGATCGATGAAGTTCTGGTTAGAACAAAATAAACGCGTAAATTGAAGCCGATTAGGTAAAATCGGGGTAAACCCGATTTTACCGTTTAGGAATTTGGAGAATGAAAGCAAGTAAGGACAGAGATCACATCAAATGTTCGTTCTGCGGACGAGACAAACAGGATACAGCGGTACTAATCGCGGGAATCAACGGTCACATTTGCGACAGGTGCATAGCGCAGGCATATCAGATTGTGAATGAGGAATTTGCAAGCAAGCAGAACAACAAACACAGTCATGCGCTCAATCTACTGAAGCCAAGAGAAATCAAGGCGTTTTTAGACGAGTATGTCATTGGTCAGGATCAGGCCAAGAAAGTGCTGTCTGTGGCCGTTTACAACCACTTTAAGCGCTTGGTGCAGAAGCCAGATAGCGAGTCGGATAATGTGGAGGTAGAGAAGTCGAACATCATTCTTGTTGGCAGAACAGGAACTGGGAAAACACTTTTGGCAAGAACCATCGCCAAAATGCTGAACGTGCCTTTCTGCATTGCTGATGCAACGGTTCTTACGGAGAGTGGCTATGTGGGGGAAGATGTGGAAAGCATCCTAAGTCGTTTGCTTCAAGCTGCTGATTACGATCAGGCTGCTGCCGAAAAAGGCATCGTTTTCATTGACGAGATCGATAAGATCGCCCGCAAAGGAGACAACGCTTCCATTACACGTGATGTTTCTGGTGAAGGTGTGCAGCAAGGTTTACTGAAGTTGTTGGAAGGTTCGGTTGTCAATGTTCCGCCACAGGGTGGACGAAAGCACCCAGAACAGAAAATGGTGCCGGTCGATACCAAGAACATCTTATTTGTTTGTGGAGGTGCATTTGATGGTATTGAAAAGCTGATCGCCAAGCGAATGAAAAAGCAGACCATCGGTTATGCTTCGCACAACAGCCGTGAAGAGATCGATGAGGACAACTTGCTTCAGTACATCTCTGCGCAGGACATCAAGCAGTTCGGGCTTATCCCCGAATTGATCGGGCGTTTACCTGTTGTCACACATCTCAACCCGTTGGATGCCGATGCGCTGAAGCGAATTCTTACCGAGCCGAAGAACGCACTGACCAAGCAGTACAAGAAGCTGTTCGGGATGGATGACATCGAGTTGGAAATTGAAGACGGTGTACTGGATTTTGTGGTGGAGAAAGCCATTGAATTCAACTTGGGTGCCCGTGGTCTCCGTTCCATTATCGAAGCTATTCTTATTGATGCGATGTTCGACCTGCCATCAACAGATGATAAACACATGGTGGTGACGCGCGAGTACGCAGAAGAGAAACTTTCGAACTCGACTATCAGCAAGCTGAAGGCGGCTTGATGCCGAAGAATTTAAGCTGAAAGAGGAAAGGCGAACCAGATGGTTCGCCTTTTTTAGTCATATAGTTCTAAAAGTGTTGGTTTGGGTAGGCAATAATTATGTAAAGAATGATTACCGATGAAAGCTTGATTTTAATAACATGAGTTGAACAATCGTTTTGTCCTAATTAATTGCTTTGGAATTTCAATAACTCCCCATAGATCCACCCTTTCTGATTAGAAGTCTTTACTCGATACCAATTTTGATGTGGTAATTTTTCTACATCCTTTGCTGCAATCCAGCCAATGGCCGTGTATCCACTTACCTTAGTTTCTATTCGTAGTGCGTTACCAGTCTGTGATGAATTAAGAATTTTCACGGGCCTATATTTTCCAAGCAGTAGCGAGTCAGATTCTGAGAATAAAGTTGCGGCCTCTTTTGTTAAGCCCCAATCATCACAGTATCGGATGCTTATAGAGTCGGTCACATTTATTTGAAAGCCACTATCTAGTTGAGTGATAATCCCTGAGTTAAAATCTGGCTGTATTCTGAGAAGGACATCTGAACCTACTGTATTCGCATATTTTAGGACCGATTCTTTGTAGTTAGGTATCGGTTCAACGAAAACAGTATCACGCACCACTACCACATTGATTTTTCTCGAATCCTCTTCGTTCATAGGTCTTATGCATGATGATATAAGTAACATAATGGTTATTGTAGTTACAAAGGGTAAATGCAGCTTCATTTCGGGATTTTTGTAATTCTTACGTGATATTGTCCAGTTCCATTAACGTTTGAACTGAACGAACCGATACTAACTCTGTATAGTTTGTCACACACGGTTATTTTCCAGTCGTTATCAGTTTCGTGAATATTTTCAAAAGGAATTGGGCCCTCAGCAGTACAAATTTGACCTGTCGCCTCTCTATCTGTTAGGTCATGAATTACCATTGCGATTGAGGATACAGGGTCGAAGAAAATCTCGTTGACAAATACAAATTTGTCCGTGTCATGGAACACCTTTTCTTCAAAACATACCGACTGTGGTATTGGCATTCTCTGAATTGAATCCCAAAGCGAGTTAATGGAGTCCTTGTAATTTACAATAGTCCCATCAGTTATCTGTGCAAGTTGTTTCAACTCCTCAAGATTTTTACAGCAGTTTGCAGTTTCAGAGTCTGTGTGATTCGGGGTTTTGATTTTGCTTACCGTAGTGTCTTCAGGTTGAACCAAATGGTATTCCAGAGCTCCGTCTTCGCTCATCTTAAAGTTGATGCTATTAACACCTTGAGCGTCTAAGGTTTTGACTCCAAACCATGCAATTAGCCAAGGACTTGCAATGGCTGAAAAAAGCATGCAGATAAGCGTAAGAAGACCTCTTGTTAGCCAAAAGTTTTTAGGGTTTGATTCGCCCGACATAATGTTGCTATTTCTATAATGGAATTCCCTGATTCTAATGCAATGCCTAACTGATGCTAAGACGATAGCTCCGTTAGTTGAGTAACTAAGAAATAATGTCAATTGGAAGTTCAGCGATTGCTTTATTTCCGCAACGGATAATAACTTGTTTATAAGGACATTTTCCAACCACCACCGTATCGTATCTGGCTTCTTGCCAGTTGACCATCCTTGGCCAAATACCAGGTTTCTGTATCAATATCAGTTATAGAAAAAGAATGGTATCATTAAAGTCTGTTGTGTTTGGTATTACTAGCTTGGCCTCTACCCCCAAGTTGGGCACTTCCACATCTATTTTGGCGTGAAGCGTATCAGGTTTTGGCGGCATAATATTCAGCCATGCGTAGCCGTCTTTGGCTTTTATGTATTTACAGGATGTTACGGTTGATTCTTCTGCGATAAGTGTTTCCATCTGCTATTGATTGAGTTGGTTTATTTTTTCGGTTTTGCTGGTGCATTGCCTCTTCCTGGACCCGATGGCTTACCAGGGGTTTTACTTGGCCAGTTAGGATTTGGCGGAGTACTGGGCTGTGGTGGTTTTGGAGTGGTGGGTTGGGGTGTTTTGCTCATTTTGACTGCTATTTATGTTGGTTTTATGCTATCTCTACAGTAGCTGCGATGAATGCATCTGTTATTTTCTTGTTATCGGTGAACCATTCACACACGAGGTCGCCAATTGAGTAACCTTGGTCGCGGTAGTACTCCTCTTCTTCATTGGATGTGTGGGTACCTATCACTTTTTTGACGGTCATTTCTGGCCCTCCTGATTTTAGTATGACTATGTCTCCTTGGTTGAAATTCATTTTGTTTTGATTGTTAGTTGGCTTTTTCGGTTAAACTGATTCCCAAATACTCATGAAACTCATTGCTTCGCCTTCAAGTAAGCTTAGGTGATCGGTGTCAAGTTTGGTTTTTTCATATAGTTTCTTGTTGGGTATATCCAGTATGGCAAACCGGACCTCTTTAAGGTTTTTCCTTTTCAGTTGGGTGTTCATCAGCAGAAGGATGAGGTCAACCTTGTTCTGAGAAAGCTTGTCCGCTTTGAAGTAGAGTTTAATGACGTATGGATGCCCATTGATCACTAACCCTATTTCAGGGTTGATTTTTACTTCCAGTCCGTTGAACTTCCAAGTTTTGGAAGGTGGATCGAACCATTCAATGTCTTTTCTTCCAAGAAAACTCTTGTATTGTTTTACCAGCTGAGGATAGAGGTTCAGTTTCTTTTTATCCGTAATGGACGATACGACAGCATCCAGCTTTTTCTTGTCAGAATCTGATTCGTGCATTTCGATGATCGCTTCTCGGAGTGGTCGCCAAAAATCCTTTGAAGGGTGGTATTCTTCACGTTCCTTGATTTGCTTTACCTTGGTGAATTTGGTGCTCCCGACCTTGGTCACGTACTCTATGAAATCTGTCAACGAAATATTGGCCATTTCTATTGGTCTATCTGTTCAACGTTTAGCCGTTAATCCCCCGGCTCGTGTTTGTGCGGTTTCAGCTTAGGGTGTTTGGGCTTGGTCTCTGGTCGTACACGTCTTCTTCTGTCGTCCGTGCCGTCATCCTTTTTAGGTTTCGGCCCTGGTTTTATTGCTTCCATTGTTTCCATTTCGGTTTGTTTTTAGTATTACATGTTCACTTGATTCTCTTAAAAAGCCAGCCCGTGCCATCGGTCTTCTTGCCGTATTCGAAGCGATGCGGGTGCTTCTTTTTAATCGCGTTGACCACATACCTCGGAGAGCTTTTGGCCTTCCACTCTTCGTTGGGCATAAAGAGTATTTCGCCTACCTCTAACTGGAGCAGCATTACGCGAAGCATGGTGTTCCGTCCCCTCACTATCGGAAGCACCTCTGGTATTTCGTCCTTGCTGAGCTTTCTCATGTGTCTCAATGCATATTATCTACAGTCATTTTGCAACTTGAATTCAGCTTGCGCCTAACCCAACTTCAGTATGAAGCAACCTAATTTCGGTTTGTTGTATCTCATCTTCAGTTATAGCTGACCTAATTGCACATTGAGTTATCCTATCTTCATCTTTTGGTAGCATATCTTCAGTTCAGCGTAGCTTAATGTTGCTTTGGTGTAGCTCATCTTCAGTTATCTGAAAGTCTTGGCGGATGATCGATCAGATCTTCTGCATCGCCTACCGATCAACGCTGCTATGTGGTACCTGATGTATCAGGGTCAGAAGGACTCGGGTTCTGTGGCCCCTGTCCTTCAAAGGCACCTTTCAGCCCGTCATACACCACTTGCGCCCCGGCCACATTGTCTGCGCGGTATTTTTCTGCGTTGTCGTATTGGTCTCGCATAAACTTATAGGTGAAATGTCCTGCCACCATCTGTAGTTCCTCTACTTTTTCGGTGGCTTCGCTCAACTTGGTCAGTACTTCGAACATGAAACCATACGTAGCGAGGTCTTTTGCGGCAAGGTCATGCTGGTAGGCAAGTCCGTTCAGGTTCGGATAATCGACCCCGTATTCGGCAACAGACTTGAGCACGTACGGTGCCCGCTCATCACTAACGGTCGAGAGCGATGCGCGCTCCTCGTTGCTCATATTGAAGCTGACCTTACCTTCAATGGTGTCGATAATGGTCTGAGCCGCTGCTTTCATGGCATCGACCTCCGCGGCTGTGAATTCGACACCCAATTGTAATGGAATTGGCATGGTTTATCGGTTTTTAGGTGTTAATGATAGATTTCGGTTACTTGGTCGTTCTTTCAATCTCATTCTACTGAATCTTCAAATCCAAAAATGGAGTAGTCAACGAACATGTTGCCTGTCAGGTCAGGAACGTCCTGTTTATCTCGACTTCCATGCAGATAATGCTCCCTTCTGTTAAGGCTCATCATCATCAGCCCGATCATATCATCTCTATCGTTCTTAAAAATCTCGGCCACCTTCTCAGCCACTGTTTGCACTATGACTGTGACCGCACCTATCACAGGATTTGAAACCGCTGCGATGGTGGTGACCGCTGAGACCAGATTTTCAATGGTGTCATCAGTAAGGATGGCAGAAACCAAGGCAGCATTGTCTCTTGTTCGATCATCAAGTTCAATGGCCACGAACTGCCAATTGAAATCCTGTGGTATTGCCTGAGTTTGATACAGTACATAACCAGCATCTCCGAAAAACAACTGATGCTTATCGCGGATATTATGAACTGGAATCATTACCCGGCTGCTCACAACCTGACTTACGGCTTCGGTTATCATTCTCTTTTTCTCTGCACTATCAATGGTATCCATGAAACCGCTCAGTGCAGGAAGTTGCGTGTCTCCAGTGGTAATGAAGCTTATAAGTTGCACTTCGGCCTTTCCAATTGCTTCTCGGTTGTTGAGAATTTTCAACTTGTTGATTCTGAAATAGAACATGTTCGTGATTTTTCTATTGTGCCTACTCTGTATGCTTTTCGGCTTCCGCTGTCATATTGTATTATGCAAGCTCTTGAACGATGCAACCGACCGCATATGGTACGGAGTATTCACGTTGCTCAGTCCTGTCGTAGTCATGTCCAAATCCTAATAAATGGCAATATTCATGTGCATAATGCCCAGCCAGTTCTTTCACCGAAGATCCTTTGATAAATCGCCATTTGGTTATGATCTCACCGTTGTCAGCATCAGCATGACCGATGGCGGGGCCAAAAGGCCACCCTTTTCTATAGGCCCGAAGATGGAGGTCAGCCGCATGATTCTTGCCCTCAAATGCAATCTCTGACCCAGCTATTAGGCTTTCAAGGATCTGCGCATTGGTCAGGCCCTGGTTGTCTGCAAACTGTTCTTTGTCCTTCCATTTATGATGAAGTACTCTATTCTTGAACTCCTGAGAGTTGAACACGTTGATAAAAAGTGCCGCTGCTTCACGAGCCTTATCCTCGTAGTCATCGTACTTTTTGATGGATTTTATGTTTATGGTGAACACTTTCATTATATGTTATTGCTTATAATGATTATCCGCAAAGTTACCCTAAAGCAAATTGATTCCATCGGAACATAAGGGCGAATCGCATCAGGCGGTCGAACAGATTCTTGGCAAACCGTCCGTTGAGTTTGAAGATGAATTCGTCCAGATAGCATTGGAGGT
>WGMW01000024.1 GCA_016124845.1 Flavobacteriales bacterium | reverse complement strand
GACCATATATGGGCCATTTTAAGCCCCTGTCCGGCCCCCATTTTCTGAGAAACCGAAAAGGTGTTGCCAACAAAAAATCCGCCTTAGGCGGACTCATTTGTGATCGTATTCTGACGCGTAAGGGGGTTGCGCATCAGTTACCATTGTTGGGGTTAGTTTTTTATTTTATTTCAATTGGTACAGGTCAGATTGTGTCACAGGGAAATTTCGTTCAAGTCGAGAGACCAGTTGAGATACTAATTTGACAAACCATTCTTCCGCAAAAGGAGCTACAACGATTTCATTTACGAGCGTGTCAACGTCTACAGCTATTCGTTTTTCCGTCAAGGGTTCTCTGGGTTCAATGCCTTTTTGAGCATGGGGTATAGGAGTGTCAACGTGGTAAAGCCGAAGTTCCTTTTCATGCTCAAAACTGAGCCGTTTATAATTGAACTGGTTGAGGCTTGATCCGGGTCCTCCAGGTATTTTGTTCTGTTCTTCATTCATAAGTTCCCAAAACGTCACTTTACTGTAATCACGGTAGTAAACCTCTCCAATGTGTACATCATCCTTTGCAACTGCTAATGCGTTGATGATGTCCCCAACCGTTGATTTTAACGCAACTCCATTCTTAGTTTCAAGAAAAATCTTCCACATTGCGTCTGATTGAACTTCATTGATATGCCAGCAATTGAGGAAATAGAATTTTTTGGTTTCCATTTCTCTACTGGAAAACTCGTATTCCCCCTCCTTAAAGTCAGCCCAACGAAATGTACCTTCAAATGGGTCTTCAAACTTGTCAGAGCGGCAGAAATATAACTGCTCGTTGATCAAAAGGTCTACCAGTTTCGTGAAGTCGATGTACCGCCAAACAGTTTTAGAATGGTCAGGCGTATGAAACGTGTAATGTTCCTGATACAATGTCTTAGTTTACTTAGAGCTTGCGTGAATTACACTGACTAAATTCAATTTTGATGACGGGAGATAATTATTGGATTGTGGAAAGTATGCCGTTGTCAAAGTATAAGTAGTTTCCATCGTAAACCCATTGCTCAGAATTAATGCCCGTTGAGGTAGTGATGTTTTTACTTTTTGGTTCGCCCCAAGAAAGCAAGCACATTTCATCTGTCATTCCAACTACAACCTTTCCTGAAAGTATTTTTTCAAAATTCTCTTCTCCGAACAGTCCGGAATATTTGTTTGCAGCTGAGAGCGTGTACGTTCTGCCTTTACTGTATTGACCATTAACGCTTGAAGCGGGAACAAGAATTTTTTCTCCTTCCGAATTCTGGAAAACAAATGAGAGAATGAAGGTTTTATCTTCGATTGTTAAGTCGATACATTTCCAGTTTTCCTTTATCTTCTTAGTAATTGGTTTTCCCGTTTCAATGTCTGTTGCATTTTTCAGTACTCTATCAGAGAAAACAAAGGTTTTACCAACTGACAGGTCTTTTTGCTTCTCAAAGTATCCAGTAATAATGAATGGGAATGCAGGTATACCTTTTTCTTTATTAACTAAGTGATCAATTTCTTTTGGGGTGCTGTTGTTCACAGCCAACTTGTAGTACAAAATATCCTTGCTTGTTTTCTCTTCTAACTTTAGGAAATAGTAAGTCGCTCCAGATATACTGTTTTGTTTTTCAGCTTTAATAATGTCAAGAACTTTGAAATATTTCCCAGCTATTGCCTTGTAGTCTGAATTAAACCCGTCAGAACTTTTATAAACATTTCCCTTCTCAAATGCGCTTTTGCTGTAATCTACCAAGAAGTTCATGTAACCGAAGGATTGAAAATTTTCGGGGAGTTGATTTAAGTATAGTTCTTGACCAATGTATTGGTGGATGTTTTTCCCAATATAATTTGTCATGCTATCGTAAACGGCAGTTTCAATTCTATCATTGATTGGAGCAACTTTCGTGGTGGTTATTTGACCAAGCAAGGTTGAGGAACAAACCGTCAATAGCGTAAGAATGAAGATTGGTTTCCAAGAGTGTAATTGTCCCATAGTTGTCAATGATTTAGTAATGATTTGCTTTCAGTTTACTGCCGAGTTTTCAGACGGCTTTTTCAAATTAACCCCAACAGTTGGCTAAAGAAACTATTATCGTTAGCCAGCTTTGCCGTTGGTTGTTTTAACGTGCTGCAATATAGGCATTTACAATGCCCAACAAGGCAGAACGGCATAGTGTAATTTGCAAATTACATTTGGCCTCGGCCACCGTTTACGCCACCCTTATAATGTACCAGCCGCTGTCATCGGTGGCCACCCAGAATTCGAATTCCTTCTTCTGTTCCCTGCTTACCTCGTTCATCATGGTCAGTGGAGTTTTGCCCGTGCGGGTCCAATCTTCACGGGCCACAAACAAGGTCTGGTCCACCTCCATGGTGCGCAGCACCTTACGTACGGGGTGAGCATTGCCCGGTGGAAGCCTGTCAATGACCTCCACCGTGCCATCCACTACAAATCCTGACTTTTTGAATTTCATGACGGTTGATCTTGGGTTAACAATGACACAAGGTAGAAACAAATCACCATCAAAACCAACATCCTGTGTGCGTTAAGGGTGCGATGCGTCTCTATCGGTCTTGTCCCTAAATTAAGCCGTCCTTTACAGGAATTTCGTGTCCCCGTTACGCTGTAACCCACATCCTCATTGAGGTAAAGGGGCTTTCGGTCGCGTCACGGAGCGTTCTTTTCACGCACACCCCCTTTGAACGTTTTCGAGGCATTTGCATCTGGGCTCACCATAGGCGGCTCATGGGCTCTGTAGGCAGCCATCCTGATAGATAATTCTGCAACTTTGTACCGGAGGCTTTGACCGACCCTATTGTCGGCATTTCATTTTTTATGCTCGGAAGATCGCGAGGTATTCGTGTAGCACGTACAATCGGTCCCGAGAACGACCGGTGCTTTCCACGATGATGTCTTCCTTCTCCATCGCTCTCAGCAGACTGTTCGCTGTGGCGGCAGTTATCTGTAGCTCGGCCTCCACGTCCCGAGGGGACATGATGGGGTTCGAGTACATCTTCACCAGTAGCCCCTGCGCCAGCTTGGCCCGCTTCCCAAGCAGGAGGATACGTTTCTCGTAGGTCGTACGGAGTACGGCAATCTGATCGAAGGTGTGTTTTCCTTTCTCCGCGGTCTCGATCACCCCGGTAAGGAAGAACCGCAGCCAGTGGTCCATCTCGTTCGATGTCCGCACCGCCATCAGCGCATCGTAGTACTCGGAGCGATTCCTCTCGAAGAAGTCGGATATGTACAGGATGGGCTTGTCCAGCAGGCCGTAGTGGATCATCTGAAGCATTATCAGGAGCCTTCCGATACGTCCGTTACCGTCAAGGAACGGGTGGATGGTCTCGAACTGGTAGTGGGTGATGGCCGTCCTTATCAGGAAGGGCAGATCCCGTTCGGTATCGTGCCAGAAGTGCTCCAGGTCGGACAACAGTTCTGGCAGGTCGTCATGATGCGGGGGTATGAACCTCGCGCTCTGGATGTCGGCACCACCGATCCAGTTCTGGCTGGTGCGTACCGTACCCGGCAGCTTGTCCTTACCGCGTACACCTGAAAGCAGATGCCCGTGTGCCTCACGTAGCAGTCTCATGCACAAGGGGAGCTCGTGCATCCTTTCCAGCGAATGGTTCAGGGCCTTGATGTAGTTCTGCACCTCTTCCCAATCGTCCCTCTTTTCAGGGTCGATGTTCTTCTCGGTCATCACCGCCTCGTCTATGCTTGTGCGGGTTCCCTCGATTCTGCTGGAAGTGGTCGCTTCCTTGGTCTTGTGCATCCCGATGAAGAAGTTGATGTCGGGGATGATCTTGCTATAGGATGTCAGTTCCCCGAGCTTGGCCGATGCCTTTTCCATGAGGGTGAGAACGGCATCGCTGCGCCACTCAAAGGGCTCGTTGAGCAGCGTGGGCATGAAGCTCTTGTACTGGTACTGCTGCTTGTAATGTCCCGACCTGAACGCCTCCATAGGGACAAAGTTAAAATAAAGAGCCACGCTATTTTAACATGAGTAACTAACTTAAAATAAGGAACGCTCTTATTTTAGGTTGGGGGTGGGTGTCCGACCATCTCAGACACGAAAATTACACCTTATATGATCGGGACACTTTCCGAGGGGTGATATTTCATCCTGACGATACCATTTGTCGATGCCGCGCGGACATGTTACCATGACCGCTTATTGCTATGATAGCGGGACTGGCATATATGGGCGGTACGACCTTCAGGGCGTATAATTTCAGTTTCGATAATGTGGAAGAGGCCTGGGACATTACCCTACAGGCGCAACTGGCGGGCTACACCACGGCCACGCTGCCCATAGAGGTGGAACCGGGCAACGATTATCCGGACCAGAACTTTACGTTGGCTCCGATGCCGTGATGGATATTGGAGAGAAAGAACGCCCCGCTGCCCTTCGACCGCGCTCAGGGACCAGCGGGGCTTTCCTGTGGCTGCGATTTACCGCTGGGCCTCCAACTCCTCTATCCGCTTCTGCTGGTCTTGGTTCTCGCTGATCAATTGCTCGATCAAAGCCTGCTGGTCCTGCACGGCCTTTACCAGAAGTGGAGTGAGTTTTCCGTAATCCATCATCCACGGGTCGGTCTTGGCATCATTGCCACCAACAGATACGGCATTGGGGTAATGCTGATAGACCTGCTGTGCGATGAAACCCGTTTGCGGCTTCTTGGGGTCTTCCTTGTACACGTAATCCTTCACCTCGATTTGCATAAGGTCTTGCAGGCCTTTGGCTGTAGGAGTGATGTTGGTCTTCAGGCGCTCATCTGAGGTGGTGTTGTAGTCAACACCAGAGGAACTGGTCTGACGCACGGCACCAATCTCTGTGCCATCCGGTCTTCGGAAAGAAATGAAACGGTTATTGACCGATTGCGTGTTCTGGCCTGCTTTGACCAAAAGTCCATTGGCATATCCTCCAGCGTTCGCTTTATTTTCTACTGTGGCAATGAAATTATCTACTCCTGTAAGCTGGTCCAATACATGGAGTGTGGAACCAGGGGTGATCAGGCCAATGCCTATGTTGCCATCGTTATCCAACACCAACTGATCGGTCTGTGCCGCTTTACGGATGATCAGATCATTATCGGAATTATGGTAGATAAGCGAGTTCGCAGCTCCTTGGGTGAGTTTGATGCCGTCTGAAGACCCTGTGGTGCTGTTGGAAACATGAAGGTGAGCTTCTGGAGTATTCGACCCAAGGCACACATTTCCGGAAGCATCAAACACCATGTGATAACCTGAAGGGTTTGCAAGGGAAAAACCTCCTGCGGGAGTGTTGTTTCCGGTGGCTCCGACCCTGAAAACCCATGCGTCTCCGCCCGCAGCGGTATTCCTGATCCTGATGGCGGAACCCGTTCCATTGGCAGTCACATCAGAACCCGACACCTCCAATTTGGCTGATGGCCCCGTTGTTCCTACACCCACATTGCCACTTACCGCAGAATACTGGTCGGTTCCGTTTATGGTCCAGTCGCCATCGTCAACTGTTACGGTGCCACCACCATTGCTAAGGGTTACCTGATTTCCTGAAACACTCAATGTCTGTGGTTCAGTTGCTATCGTGGACGGATCGGTCCACACCATTTTCCCGTTGGCATCTGAAACAGGGATGTAACCAGCCTGCTGGTTGCCATCAACCATTTGGATAGAACCTGCCACGTGCAGCTTTTGGGACGGGGCAGTTCCGATCCCCACATTGCCCAGATGGTCGATGCGCATGGCCTCTGCAACAATCATATTGCTGGTTGTAAAGAATCGAAGGTCTCCATCGTCACTGCCAGGTGTGTTCGAGGAAGTGATGATGGCGCTTGTATACTGTGTGGATGAATTGTCTGCGTCATAGTTGTCGAAGTTGATGAACGCATGGCCCTGCGTGTATGCGTTCCATGTGGTATTGCTGGTTCCTTGACGGGCCCCGTAAATGGTCATCCCACGGCTTACAAAGTTCTGATTGCCCCCAATGATCGCATCCCCGTTCCAAACAGAAAGTTTCTGAACGGGGTTGGTTGTGCCTATACCCACATTTCCACTGTTCTTAATGGTCAGGCGTTCAGAGGGCTGGATTGCATTTACCGGTGTTGTGAAAAACCCGATCGAGCCTGGTGAAGATGTTCCGGAGACAGCGCCATCTGCCTTGAAACGGATACGGGCCGCTGGCGCAAATCCGTTACCACGATACAGTGCGGCCTCAATATTGGCGAGGATGTCCGAAGAACCAACTGCCAACGGACCTGCCAAGGTCCCTTTCTGTTTAACAAAATAGTAACCCGGATAGCCATTTCCTGCAACGGTTTGGGAGATGTCGCTCAGGTTGCCATTTTCATCGCGTATGTCAATCCTGTTGGTGGTACCGTACGAACCAGTGTTAGGTGTTGTTGTTCCTATGCCCAATGCGCCATTGGCCGCAACACGTACTCGCTCCAGGTCATTGGTTTTGAATGAAATGGCCTGGTTATCGGTAGTTCCTATGAAATTGGTTCCGGGTGTTGTACCCGCGTTTCCGGTCAGTCCCCACGCATCACCTGTTACCAACCCGGTCGGGTCGGTCCACGTCATTTTACCATTGGCATCAGAAACGGGGATGTAACCGATCGCTTGGTTGCCATCCACCATTCGGATTGAGCCTGCCACATCCAGTTTCTGAACGGGAGTGGAAGTGCCCACGCCTATATTGCCATTTGCCGCAATACGCATCATCTCGGTGGCGTTTGCGCCCCCGGCCGCATTGTTTTTGGTGAGGAAAAGGATGTTGCCGCCCTTGTTGCTATTGCCTTGCGGACCTGAAGCGGTGGCGCGGATAACGGCCGCAGCATCCACACTCGATGGGGCTGTATCGTCATTATTGTCGAACAGCAGTTCGCCCATCACCTCGCCATCGGTGGTATTGTTGTCGTTACGGGTGAAGAGCATCTGCGGGCCAGTGGCCGATTCGATGTTCAACTGCCTGTCAGGCGTTGTGGTTCCGATACCGATGTTGCCCGTGTTGGTATTGGACATATCGTTTCCACTTATGGTCCAGTCTGCATCGGCACCACCACCCAGCGGGATCCAAGAGGTTCCATCCCAACCCTCGAATTGCCCCGCCTTGAAACGGATGGTGCCAGCACCACCCGAAGGTGCCGCGCTGGAATTGTTGATGTCTGTGCCCACTTTGATGGCTCCGGTCACGTGGAGCATTTCCAATGGGGTGTTGGTGCCTACGCCCATTCCTTGCTGAGCATAGGAACTGACGGAAAAAAGTGTTGCAATTAGAACTGCAAGCGTCTTGATGGATGGTTTCATGACGACAGGGGTTTTGATGAGTTACAAAACTCCCTTAACCCAATGGACTGAGAATTAACAATCGCTAATAAGAAACGGTCTACTGCTTCTTCTCAGAGGCTATTCTTGCACGGATGCGCGAGAGAGAAACGGGCGTAACTCCCAGATAGGAGGCCAGGTAGATCTGCGGTACGCGCTGTACAAGGGCGGGGCGCTCCTTCATCAGTCCTTGGTAACGCTCCATGGGACTCATCACCGTGTGGAACTCCAAACGTGTCACGGCTTCGAAGAGGGTCTTTTTCATCTGGTCCAAGTAGAACTTCTGCACGCCCGGCCGCTCGTCTGCAAGCTCTTCGAACCTGCGCCTGTCCGCCACAGCCACCCATGTATCCTCAATGGCGCTAACTGTTTCCAAGGAGGCACTGCCTGTGACGAACGTCCTTGAAGAACCGGTTATCATGCCCTCACTGGCCAGATACACGGTCCGTTCTTCCCCATTGGTTTTAATCACATGGGAACGGAGAAGCCCCTTCAACACCACATACATGTTGTGGTTGAGGTCGTCAACTCTCAGCAACACCTCTCCTGTTTTGAAGCAGCGGATGGATACAAGTTGAATCATGGCCGCCATATCCTGAGGCCCCAGATAGGAGGCTGCGGAAACGAACTCTTTGACCTTGTCGAGCATAGGACGGGGATGGACTTGCTAAAATAAGCGCAATTTCCGTTCAATCAGAACTCCACCCGGTAATACACCAGCGGAAGAAAGCCGAGTTGGTATTTGGTCTCCACCTGTTGGGTCTGCGGGTTGTAGCTCTGGCTAAAGATGTTCTTGGTGTTGAAGATGTTCTGCAGGTCGAACGCCAGGCTGTGCGAGGCGCGTTTGCCATTGAACGCAAAGCTGATCTTGAAATCCATGCGGAAATAGTTCTTGTACTTCTCCTCAAAGGCACGGCTGGCATCGCGCACGGTGGTGCCTTCCAGTTTAGAGGCATCCAGGTCAATGGGTACGTACCGCATGCCGCCCGTCCATGTGATTTTGGTATCGAACGATAGCGTGTTCTTCTTGCTGATCTTGAGCTGGTAACCGCCCAGCGCGGTGCTGTTAAAATTGCCGTTGAAGGCCGAATTGCGCACCACCCCATCGCTGCCTTTGTAGGTGCTGTTGTACAGCGATCCCGTGAGCAGGAAATAGTACCCCCGGTCGAAGAACTTCTCAATGGTCAGTTCCAGCCCCATGTTCTGCCCCGTGCCCTGGTTCACCAGGCTGTCGGCCACCTGCAGGTCTCCGATGCTCGCCCCCGCATTCACCATGCTGAAGTACGATGGCATAGGCTCAACTGGCACGTCATACAGGTACTGGTAGTAGGTCTCAAACTTCAAGCGCAGCTTGGGCAGCACACTCCAATCGTAACCCAGCACCACATGTACGCTTCGCATGAAACCGAGATTGCGATTGGTACGCACGTAGCGATTTTCACTCGGCAAATAGGTCTGGTAGAAATAGGTGAGTGCCGGCAGCATCTGGCTGTGCATGCCCGAACCGATGGAAACCCCATGCCGCGGATGCGGTTTCCACTTGAATCCGATACGCGGCTCAATGGCAAATGAGGTGTTGAGCGTGCTCATCTGCGCATGCAGCCCCACGTTGGCCGAAGTCTGCTCCGAAAAACGATGGTGCAGTTCGCTGTACACCTGCGCCAGCCCGAAGTTGTCGTTGATGTTGAGGTTGACCCGGTACGGCTGTCCGAGTGCGGTCAACGAACTATCGAGGTAAGAGACAAATTTCTGGTCGAAGATGATGCCTGTTCGCAGGCTGTTCTTTGCGTTGAACTTGGTGTTGAGGATGGAGTGGACGCTGATGCCCAAAGTCACGTTCTTGTTGCGTTGGTTCAGGTAGCTGATGCTGGTGGAATCGGTCTCAATGAACCCGAAATCGGTTTGCCATTGCTGGATGCCCGTGGCCGCCACGGTGGTCTTCAAACTGTTCCTCTGCCCAAAGAAGATGAGGTGGGTCAACCCTGCCGCACCCATGTCGGATCCCAGTTTCTGGTCGCGTTTCTCCTCTCCCGCCTGGCTGAACCCCGCATTCTCGGTAATGTGGATGGAGCTGATGCCACCGATGCCCCAAAGGGTAAAACGCCCTGCCTTTTTGCGGGTCGGCACATCAATTACAAAGGTCAGGTCCTGGTACTGCGGAATGGCCGAAATGCCGAAGTTGATGCCCATGAGGCCAATAAGCGCCATGGTAGAATAACGGTAGGAAGCGAGGTACGAGGCAGGATGCTTTTTGGAGAACGGCCCTTCCAGTCCGAACTCCACTCCGTTCAATCCCAGCTGGAAATAGTATTCGCGCTTCTCGTTGTTGCCACGCCTCAGGTTCAGGTCAAATGCCCCAGCATTGGCGTTGCCGAACTCTGCCGGGAAGGCACCCGTGTAGAAATCGCTGTTGGCCAGCATGTTATTGTTGAGGATGCTGACGGGACCGCCCGTGCTGCCCGAAAAGCTCAAATGGTTCGGGTTGGGAATGTTGATGTCTTCCAATCGCCACACCACGGCCGTGGGCGAGTTTCCACGGATAATGATGTCGTTGCGCTCGTCCGAACCGCCCTGCACACCTGCAAAGGCAGCGGCTGCTCTGGCAGGATCCTGCCACGAACCGGCAAAACGCCTCGTTTCCTGCACCGAGAACGTGCGTGCGCTCACCGTGGCCATCTCGTTCAGTGGTTCGCTCATATCGCGGTTGGCCTTCACCACCACTTCATTCACCTTATTGATCTTCTCCTGCAACTGAATGGTCAGGATCAACTGCTTGGAAGGCGTCAGCGTCATGTTGGGCAGCAGTTGGTCCTCATACCCGATAAAGGAGGCTTTGAGGGTCACCTTCCCGATAGGAACGTTCTCAATTTTGAACTCTCCGTTCATATCGGTGGCTGCGCCTCGGAATGCGCTTGTATCCAAAACAACCACACTGGCGCCTGGCAGTCCGCGCTGGGTTACCGCATCCACCACACGACCACGGATGGTCTGCGTGATCTGCGCCAATGCATTCATCGAACCGAACAGAAGCAATATGAGTAGGCTTGCCCGAAACATGGCCGATAAAGATCATCAATCTTCAAAAGCAAAACCCACCACTAGCCCACGGTGGTCAGAACCGGGAATGGTAACGGCTTCGCAAGAGGTCGGAATCAGGTTCCCGGAATAGGTGATGTGATCGATGGGAATGAGCGGAACACCGAGATCCATGGGGTACGTGGCCTGAAAACCGTCTCTTACCGCTTTCAGGTTCCCGATCTTCAGGAAATCCTTGAATTTTCCATCCCACGGCACAATATTGAAATCGCCAAGAACAATGCACGGAATCTCACTTTCAGCGGCCATTTCGGCCACCTTTTCCAGCTGCTCATTACGTTCTGGAGTTTCATTCGGGGCAATGGGCGGTCTGGTGTGTAGTGAAATTACCATCGTATGTCGTCCGCGGATGTCAATGATTGCCTTTATGGCAGGCGTTCGTCCAAGAACAACAATTTCGTAGGTTAGAATCGGAAACTTTGAATAAAGCCCGATACCGTAACAGCATTGGCCCCAAGGATCCACCACTTTGAAGGGGTAATTTTCTTCAAATGCCGCATCCATCATTGAATTCCAGTCGGCATTCAGTTCCTGGATGGTGAAAACGTCCACATTTGCGTTTCTTAATGTTTCAATGGCAGCTTCGGGTGTCGGATTACCATGGTACAGGTTGAACTCACCTATTTTAAAATCCTCCGAACCAGCGCCTATGGTTGAAGCGAAATGCGGAAAGATTAAGGTTCCACTAATACAGAAACAAGCGATTGCGTAAATAAGTAGAACCCTCCATTGGAGGATGAGCGAAAAAATAACCGCCAGTACAGCAAAAATCAGTGTAAAATGGGCAAATGAGCCCCAAAGTTCAAACACGTGAATGCCGCAAGGGAAGGCTTGAATGATGGTTAACAGTATGATAAAGACACCTGCGGTTTGTTGCGAGCGCACCTTTATTTGGCTCATGATGTTCATCTCAATGCGTTGGTTTAGCATTATATTGGAACAGGTGGAAATTTAAATGAATTGATTGATACCTTAATTTGCTACCGGGCTTTTTAGCAACTTTAAGTTGTGAATCACGTTGATTGAACATGACGATCTTCATGGATTGGATAGCCCTTGCACCAAAAAGAATTGATACTTTCTGATAAGATGAAAAAGATATACTTATTAATTGTGCTCATTGCACCAGCGGTCTGTGGCCAAGCCCAAAACGTAGGTGTCGATGTATCGACCCCTATACAGAAGCTTGATGTTGCTGGGGGTCTGCGTATCGGCAGCACCTCCAATGGGGTGGCAGGTTCCATGCGATGGGACGGTACCAACTTCCAGGTGCATGACGGTTCCCAATGGATCACCTTCGGGGCGGGGACAGACCATG
>WGMW01000023.1 GCA_016124845.1 Flavobacteriales bacterium | reverse complement strand
CTACCGATAACTGTGGTGTGACATCGCTATCGGCTTCTCCTACTTCGTTCACGTGTGCCGATGCGGGTGCAAATACGTCAACGCTGACCGTTACCGATGCCAGCGGAAATGCCTCTACTTGCGATGCGACCGTTACCGTGTCTGACAATAGCGACCCGACTTTGATCGGTTGTCCAAGCGACATCAACATCACCGCCAACAGCAACGATTGTTCTCCTTCGGTTACCTGGACAGAGCCTACGGCCGATGACAACTGCAGTGCAACCGTTTCAAGCAACTACAGCCCTGGAGATAATTTCCCTGTCGGAACTACAACCGTGACTTACACGGCAACCGACCCATCGGGCAATTCCGTCTCATGTTCCTTTGATGTGACCATCACCCCAAGCCAACTTTCGGTTTCCATCGCGCCAAGTACGGTTCAATGTGGTGCCAACATCAGTTGTAATGGAGAAACAGATGGTGAAGCCACGGCCAACGTTTCGGGCGGTTGCGAGCCTTACACGTATCTCTGGTCGGATGGACAGACCACACAAACAGCAACTGCTCTTGGTGCTGGAACTTACTCGGTAATAGTTACGGATGCGAATGGAACACAGGCAACTCAAACTGTTACGCTGACCGAACCCGATGCACTTGCGATCGATGGTTCTGAAGTGTCAGAATATGTGGGCGGAGCGAATGTTTCGTGCAATGGTGCATCCGATGGTTCCATTGAAATCTCTGTCGTTGGTGGATCGACCTGCGAACCTTACGATATTCTTTGGACAGGCCCGAACGGATTCACTTCCACCGATGAAGACATTTTTGACCTCGAAGCTGGAACTTACACCGTGACCATCACGGATCTGAATGGCTGTAGTACAACAGAAACCTATACGCTGACAGCACCTGACGGACTTTCTCCAACCTGTTCTTCAGAAGACGCGCTTTGCAATGGCGATGCCAACGGCTCGGTTGAGGTAAGCGTTTCGGGCGGAACTGCGCCTTACTCCTACGCTTGGAACAACGGAAACCAAAATGCAGCGCAAACAGGATTGACCGCTGGGACTTACGTGGTGACCGTGACCGATGCCAACGGCTGCACGGCCAATTGCAACTCTGTTGTTGCACAGCCTAACCCGTTGACGGCCGTTGTTATCGTTCAGGATGAAACCTTGGTGAACGGCTGCAACGGCTGGGCAACAGCAAATCCATCAGGCGGAACGCCTCCTTACTCTTACAATTGGAGCGATGGACAGACTACGCAAACCGCCAGCAATCTGTGCGCAGGAACCTACACCGTAACCATTACGGATGCCAACGGTTGCGAATTCACAACAAGCAACGTTATCAATCCGCCATCGTGCGATTTGGATGTGGATCTGACAGGAACAGATGTTAACTGCCACGATGGTTCGGATGGAACCGCAACCGCCACACCGATCACGGTACAGAACAACACGCCTTTCACCTATTTGTGGAACAATGGCGGAACTACGCAGACAATCTCTGGATTGACCGCAGGACCGTATTCGGTGACCGTGACCGACAGCATCGGCTGTGAGGCATCAGGAACGGTTGTGATCACGGAACCGAACGCGCTTTCCGTAAGTACGGTCGTGGTTGATGAGCAGACATTTGAAGGATGCGATGGTTCGGCAACGGCCAATCCTTCTGGTGGCACGCCTCCTTACACTTATGATTGGAGCGATGGACAGACCACGCAAACAGCATCAGACCTTTGCCCAGGCACTTACACGGTAACCGTAACAGATGCGAACGGATGTAGCGAAACGGTCACGATCACTGTCAATCCGCTCCTTTGCACCGGATTCACGGTTGCGATAAACACGCACGGATTGAGCTGTTTCCAAGCGGGAGATGGATCTGCTGTGGCGGTGATCACTGGAGGATCTGCCCCTTTCACCTATTCTTGGAGCAATGGTGGAACAACCGACAGCATCGGTGGATTGGCTGCTGGTCAGTACACGCTAACCGTAACAGATGCGGTGAA
This sequence comes from Flavobacteriales bacterium, assembly GCA_016124845.1. Classification (NCBI taxonomy): domain Bacteria; kingdom Pseudomonadati; phylum Bacteroidota; class Flavobacteriia; order Flavobacteriales; species Flavobacteriales bacterium. The sequence continues at coordinate 24,858 of WGMW01000023.1, read as the reverse complement.
CTGTTCGCAGACCATCAGCACCAACGTGAGCCAGCCTGCGCATCTCGAAGCTGCAACCGCTGTAGATAACGTAACCTGCCATGGCGTTGGCAATGGTGTGGTCGAGCTGACCGTAACGGGTGGAACAACGCCATACGTTTTCGCTTGGAGTACTTCAACAGGCTCAGCACAAGCTAATGGCGCAACCACTGAGGATCTGGAAAATGTTGGTCCGGGAAGCTACAACGTGAGCATTACCGATGCCCACGGCTGTACAACAACCGCAAGCGGAACAGTAACAGAACCTGACACATTGAGCGTAACGAGCGTGGATGTGAACCCAACCTGTTTTGAAGGAAATGATGGTTCCATAGACGTTACCGTATCGGGTGGTTTGGGACCATACTTGGCCTCGTGGAGCAATGGCGACAACACATTGGATATTTCGGGTCTTTCGGCAGGAACATACACAGCGACCATTGTGGATCAGAACGGCTGTGTCTACACCTATTCCACCACACTTACCGATCCGAACCAACTTACAGCAACCATCTCGGCCAACGGCCCGACCAGTTTCTGCGAAGGCGATTCGGTGGTGTTGACGGCAAGCACGGCTGCAACCTATTCTTGGAGCCCGAATGGCGAAACCTCACAATCAATCACGGTTTACGGATCTGGAAGCTACTCGGTTGTGATCACCGATCAGAACGGTTGTGTCGGAGAATCAACGACAACACAGATAGTCGTGTTTGAAGTGGACACTCCGACCATCACTGCAACCGGTCCGCTGGAGTTCTGCCAAGGCGATCGGGTAACGCTCATCTCCAGCGTAGCTGATGCTTACTTATGGTCGCCAACAGGCGAAATAACGCAGCAGATCACCGTTGGAACTTCGGGCGTTTACGAAGTGACCGTTACGGATGGAAATGGTTGTTCCAGCACGTCCGATCCGGTTGAAGTGATTGTGAATCCATTGCCTCAAGTGAGCATCACGCCAAGCGGCCCGACCGAATTCTGCAATGGCGGCTCGGTGACATTGACCAGTTCCGTAGCCGATTCTTACTTCTGGTTCCCCAACGGGGAAACCACGCAGTCCATCACGGTGACCGAATCGGGCAATTATGGTGTTGCGGTTGTTGATGCGAACGGATGCGGTAATGAATCGCAGTTCGTTTCGGTAACGGTTTACGATAATCCGAATGTGGTGATCACTGCCGATGGACCGATCACATTCTGTCAAGGAGATTCAGTTACGCTGACCTCAAGTGTGGCAAACACATATCTCTGGAACCCGAACGGTGAAACAACCCAATCGATCACCGTTTCGGAAACGGGAACATTCTCTGTTATCGTGACCGATGCCAACGGTTGTACGGGCGAATCGAACAGCATTTCGGTGAATGTGCTTGAATCGGACACAGCTTCGATCACCGTTGCCGGTCACACCACCTTCTGTGATGGCGACTCGGTAATGCTCACGGCCGCGCAAGGCGATGCCTATCTGTGGGCCCCGAACGGAGAGACCACACAGACCATCGCGGCAACGCAGACCGGAAGCTATTCCGTAACGGTGATCAATGAATCGGGGTGTTCTGAGGTTTCTGACACCGTTGACATCACCGTTAATCCGAACCCAGAACCTGTGGTGACCGCCAACGGCCCGACAGCATTCTGCGAGAGCGATTCGGTTACACTCACCACCACTACTTCGGGTGCTTATTTCTGGAATCCGAATGGTGAAACCACCCAGTCGATCACGGTTTCAGAGACAGGGACATTCTCCGTGGTGGTGACAGATGTGAACGGTTGTTCAGGAGAGTCGAATGCGGTTGATGTAACTGTTTTCCAAACCGACAGCTTCCCGATCTTTGCCAGCGGCCCGACCGAATTCTGCGAGGGGAAAGAACTTGCACTTACGGCAGGTGCCTACGGAACCTACCTGTGGTCGCCAACAGGTGAAACCACCCAGATCATTCTGGCCACAGCCTCTGGATCGTACTCCGTGGCCGTTACCGATGAAAACGGTTGTGTGGCCTATTCGGACACCGTTGATGTAAGCGTATTTGACAATCCACAACCCGTGATAACCGCCAACGGGCCATTGTCTTTCTGCCAAGGCGATTCTGTGACACTTTCTACAGGAACATTCGATGATTACGATTGGCATCCGAACGGGGAGATCACTCAGGCGATCACCGTTTCTGAGGCAGGCGATTACTGGGTAATGGTGACCGACACCAACGGTTGCGCGGGCAATTCAGATACGGTTTCCGTGGAGATATTCATGCCTGATACAGCGGTCATCACGGCCAATGGTCCTACCGAATTCTGCGCTGGCGACCAAGTAACATTGACCGCTTCGCAGGGAAGCGCCTATCTGTGGTCTCCGAACGGAGAAACCACACCTTCTATCGTTGTAACGGCATCAGGAGAATACTCGGTTGAGGTGACCGATGCCAACGGTTGTTCTTCGACCTCAGACACGATGGAAATCATTGTCAATCCGAATCCAACTCCTTCCATCACGCCTGATGGCCCGACCGAATTCTGCCCTGGCGAAACGGTGACACTCACCGCTTCTGTGGCAGACGGCTACCTGTGGTCTCCGAATGGCCAAACCACGCAATCCATCACCATTGGTGAAGATGGAATTTACACCGTGACCGTGGTCGATTCGAACGGATGTTCGGGAACTTCAAACGGAGTTACGGTGACGGTCTTCCCTACTCCGAATCCGACCATCAGCACCAATGGCCCAACAGAATTCTGCGAAGGTGGGTCGGTCACACTCACGTCAACTTCGGCAAGTTCTTACTTGTGGACACCGAACGGTGAGACCACGCAATCGATCAGCGTAACGGAATCGGGTGTTTATTCTGTGACAATTGTTGATGCCAATGGTTGCGAAGGCTCGGTACTTACAGCAGTTGAAGTGACGGTATTTGAACCAGACACGGCAACAGTTACTGCCAGCGGACTGACCGAATTCTGCGAAGGTGGCGAGGTCGGATTGACCGCCTCTGGAGGTTCTTCATACCAATGGGCTCCGAATGGAGAAACAACACAATCGATAACGGCTACGGCAACGGGAACCTATGTGGTTACCGTAACGGATGCGAACGGATGCGCAACCTCTTCCGACTCGGTGGATGTAACGGTATTCAATAACCCCGAACCAGCCATTTCGATGTCGGGTGCTACCACTTTCTGCGAAGGCGATTCAGTAACATTGACAGCACCAAGTTCCCTTGCGTATCTGTGGGAACCTGGCGGACAGACCACGCAATCCATCACGGTTTTTGCCGCTGGCTCCTTCTCTGTGCAAGTAGCCGATGCTAACACCTGTGTGGGCACATCCGACACGGTTGACGTGGAAGTGTTTGAGGCAACTCCTGTGGCCATTACGGCCGATGGCCCAACCTCATTCTGCGATGGTGGCGAAGTGAACCTTACTGCCACAGGCGGACAGTCTTACGCATGGAATCCGAACGGGGAACAGACCCAATCCATCTCTGTGAGCCAATCTGGCGAATATGTAGTGACCGTGGTAGATACCAATGGCTGCTCGTACGATTCAGACACGACAGAAGTAACCGTGTTCGACCTTCCCGAAGTGCTTGTATCGGTGGATGGCCCGACCGCTACTTGCGAAGGTGACACCATTCTGCTCACAGCTACTGCTTCTCCAAGCAATGTCAACTACCAATGGTTTGACAATTCACAACCGATGGGCGGTGAAACCGATTCTACATTGGATGTTTTGGAAGCATCGACTTACAGCGTGACCGTGACCGATGAGAATGGGTGTACTGCTATAGATAATGCGCCTACAGTTGAATTCGTACCTGTACCTGTGGCCGTGGTTTCGGAAGACCAATGGATGTGTACCAACGACAGCGTAACACTTGTGGCTTCCGGAGGCGACAACTTCGTGTGGAGCGATGGTTCGACCGGGGCAAGCATTACGGTTTCCCCCGATTCGATCACGGTCTATACCGTCACTGTTTCGAACGACCTCTGTTCTGAAACCAGCTCGGCCTCAACCACGGTCACACTTTATCCATCGCCAACGGCCGTCATCGGAACACTACCGAACGGTGCGCTTGAAGTCATGGTTCCGTTCAACGATGCATCTGGCGACAGCAGCATTGTAGGCTGGTACTGGGATTTCGGTGATGGTGAATTCAGCGAGGAGCAGGATACGGAACATCCGTACGGAAGTGAAGGGTTCTTTACCGTAACGCTGACGGTTTCCAACGAATTCGGATGTACCGATATGGACACCGTAGAGATCGAGATCACACAGATAATTGATGTTCCGAACGTGTTCACACCGAACCATGACGGCTACAACGACTTCCTGTATATCGACAATTTCGGAGTGATCCAGTACACCATGACGATCTACAACCGTTGGGGACTGGTGATGCACCACGATGAGACAGGCGAAGTGTTCTGGGACGGGAAGACACCTGCCGGACTGGACGCTGCTCCAGGCACATACTACTACACGTTGGATGTGATCAACGAGTTCAGCGAGGGAAGCTTCAAGAAAACGGGTACCATCACGCTGATCCGCTAAACATTCGCGCAAATGTTAAAAGCCGTGAAATCCGAATGGTTTTCACGGCTTTTTACATTCCTCAAACTGGGTTTTCTTACAACGATGGCTAACTTGGGACTTCTATTTTGAAGTGCTCCATGAAACGCATTATCCATACTCTCATCCTGCTTGCCAGTATTCAGTTTGCGGTGGCGCAGAGTTTTTTGGAGCGCGGTGTCAGCTCCTTCAATGAGGGTGATTACAAACAGGCGATCACGTGGTTCAATTGGGCGGCCAAGGCCGATTCCACCAACCCTGTGTGTTACTCGAACCGGGCGCACGCCAAGCGGTCCATCAAAGATTTTCAAGGTGCCTTTGAAGATTTCGGAAAAGTGGTGGAGCTGAACCCGAACGATGGTAACGCTTATTTCTGGCGGGCGCTGTCTGCGTTCAATATCGGTGAGTTCCAAACTTCGTTGGATGCCAACACCAAGGCCATCGAACTGGGTTCTGAGCAGGGAACACAAGCGTATATGAACCGTGCGCAGACCTTTATGCGGCTCGGCAAGAACCAGAAAGCACTTGCCGATTACGATAGCGTGATTGCTGCCAAGGACCAGCGTCTCATGCAGGCACACTTCGACCGCGGGCAACTTTACATGCGGATGAACGACCAGCGTTCGGCATTGAAGGATTTCAAGAAAGTGGTGGAACTGAATCCCGAGAACATTCAGCTTACGTGGGACATTGGCCGCGTATCGTACGATCTGGAAGAGTATGCCGATGCCCTCTCCTACTACTCGCGGGCCATTGACCGGCTGGAAACCCCACAGCCGCAGATGCTGCTGATACGTGGCGAGACCTTTGAGAAACTCAAGAACTACCAGGCTGCCATTGAAGATTACACCCGCGTGATAAAAGCCGAAACCAGCTTGGCCGATGCGCACTACCTGCGCGGCCAGGCCAAGGCTCGCTTAGGCGATACCGATGGTGCCTGCGTGGACTGGAAAAAGGCTGCCGAACTTGGCCATTCCGAAGCTAAAGGCGTGGTGGTTTATAATTGTAAGTAGACATACGAAACTTCAACCGACTCTGGTCGGTGGGTTTGGAGTGACATCGTCAAATGACGACTTGTAACGGTCCCATTTGGTGACGTAACCGTCCTTTCTGTCCACACCATCATTACCCCGTAGGTCACATCACCGAAACTGGTGACAAAATAGCCCCCGCCCAGTACTGTGTCGATATTGTCTATAACTCACTCATCACCTACCAACTTCTTCCTGTTTCAGTTTATTGACGAGTTCGATCATCAATAGATGTAACTCTACCGATACGATCACCTGTGTGACGGGAGGATAAATGGCCTTTGATGATTTTCACACAATGCTGCTTGCATATCATACTTATCAGATTCCGAACTTGTATGTTCAACCTCCCGGATAAGTACCTTCTACGTATGTTTGGTTAACCACAGGATAACATTCTTCGAATCGTTGTTCAGACGGAGTAAAACAAACCACATGAAGGTAAAAACCCCGTGTTCCACATCTGGTAATCCCTAACGAGAGAGCCTGCCAATCTGTTCTATTAGCCGATACTCATGAAGTCATCGACTTAGATCAGCACCGACAAACTCCGAAAACTATTCAAGTTCGCTTTTGGAACGGTGGCCGAATCAATGATGCAGCAACTTCTCCACGCCTATCTTGATGCGTCTTGCAGCTTCCTTCAGATTGGTTTCTGAAGTTGCGTACGAAAGTCGAATGTATCCTGGTGCTCCGAACGCTTCGCCCGGCACCATGGCCACATGGCATTCGTTAAGGAAATACATGCAAAGGTCGTTGGCATCATTCACTTCCTGCCCGTTGAATGAATGACCGAAAAGAGCCGATACCTCTGGGAACAGATAGAACGCTCCCCCCGGCATGTTGGTCTTGAAGCCTTCGATGTTTGAGAACAACTCACTCACCAAAAGCCTACGCTTGGCAAATATGTCAGCCATTTCCTTGAGCCACGATTCCGGGGTTTCCAAAGCAGCAATGGTAGCCCGCTGCGCGATGGAATTGGCACCCGAAGTGATCTGCCCTTGCATCTTGTCGCACGCCTTGGCGATCCACGTTGGCGCACCGATGTAACCGATACGATACCCCGTCATAGCGTATGCTTTGGAAACGCCATTCACCGTGACCACTTGATTGTAAACCTCTGGGAACTGCGCCAAACTTTCGTGCTTCCCTTCAAAGTTGAGATGCTCGTAGATCTCGTCCGCAATGGCGATCACTCGCGGATAGCGCGCAATCACTTTTGCAAAACCGGCCAATTCCTCTTTTGTGTAGAAAGAACCTGTCGGGTTACTTGGCGAACTGAAGATCACCAGTTTGGTGTCGTCCGTAATGGCCTCATCCAACTCAACAGCCGAAGATTTGAAATCGGTTTCAATTCCAGCCGTTACGAAACGAGCTTTCCCTCCTGCCAGCTTCACTAACTCCAAGTAACTCACCCAATATGGAGCAAGAATAACGACCTCATCACCTGGGTCGACCAAACTCAGAATAACATTTGCCAGCGATTGCTTGGCCCCGGTTGAAACAATGATCTGCTCTGGCTTGTAATCCAAGCCGTTCTCGCGCTTGAATTTCTCAGAGATAGCCTTGCGCAATTCAGGGTAACCCGCAACAGGCGGATAGTGACTCCAGTTGTCATCTATGGCTTTTTTGGCCGCTTCCTTCACATGGTCCGGTGCATTCAGATCGGGCTCGCCCAAACTCAACGAGATCACATCAATTCCCTCGGCCTGAAGCTCACGGCTTCTGCGCGCCATGGCAATGGTCTGTGATTCACTCAGTTTCTTAATGCGTTGCGATAAAAGCTCGTCCATGTGCTGAAATTTGCGGCAAAGCTACACAATGAGCGTAATGGGAATCCGTTATTATGGGAATTAGTCAATGAGATAATGAGCGAATGATGAATTGAAGGAAACAGAAATGTTTTGCCTGTTACGATTCAACGCACCCCCAATTCACTACACTCATCTTCCCCCTCACTTTTGAAGATGATTACCCATTTACTGGCATCGTAAATAAGCTACGCCACCCAAATTCATTCTTGTTGATAAACAAGAATATGGACGTAATAGAATTACTCAGAAAATTCAAGGGCAACAGGAAATGTTATGCTTATTTGGAAAAGTTAACGGAATTATCCCTTAGTCGGACAGTAGGCAGGTAAGACTTATTTTTAAGCTTATTCAACACAAACTAGTTGAGAAGCTCAAATCATACAGACAGGAAACTGTTTCCGAGCCCATTTTTTGTTTACGAAGATGAGTTTAAGACTCTAAAATCCTTATGGTCTTTGATTCATTATTCAAAGCAATCCAGTTCTCATATTCATGGGTTACCATAAAGCACATCCAAAAGTTTATTTCAATCCTTCATTTTGATGGATTTATAACTATCGATTTATTGGGAGAATTAATCCCCTCCTTTTATAAGCACTTCGATGGGGTCTGTTCAGCCACAGCATTCTGAAGCGAGGCATCGATAAAGGTTTGGTAGAGGTTAACTAAATCCGCTACCGTCATGCTGAACTCGGTTCAGCATCTAATAAAACAGACCTGAAACAAGTTCATGGTAACGAAACCGCAGCGTTTCAAATTTGGATTTTAGGATTTAGTGCTTCTACCACATAACTTTGTAATTATGAGTCGCATTCTGAAAGTTGACAGCAATGACCCTGAGAAAATTGACCTTCTATTGAAGTTGGCCAAGGAAATGGGCATCCGAGTTTCAATAACTAAACTCAAGGAGAACGAAGATTTACAATGGCTAAAACTAGCCGAACGGCAGTTGGAAGAAGAATGGAATGACAAGGCCAACGACCATTGGGATGATTTCTTTAAGAACACCCCCGCTGCCTAATGTTCGAGCAGGGCGATATTGTGGCAGTTGACTTTCCGTTCACAGACGGAAGCGCAACCAAGAAAAGGCCAGCCATTGTCATTTCCAATGAGAGCATTTCCGCTACTGGCGATGCTGTTATTCTTATGGTAACTTCAAAACGGAGCTCTTCGATATCGATGATAGAACTGACACCTGAATTGCTGACCTCACCTTTGCCAAAGAACAGCTTTGCGAAATGTCATCGTATCCATACAATTGATGCCATGTTGATATCGGGCAGGTACAGCAAACTAACCGATAAGGGAATGGATCTGGTCAGACAAATGGTTGTTTCGGTTATTTCTTGACATGCAAGACAAATTCTCTTTACTTCAAGTTTCATCCTCTTAGAATTAACTGCTTCCCTCAATGCATTAGCTTTGCAGCCAAATGCGTTTTGACATCATCACCATACATCCCGAACTGCTTTCGGGGCCGTTCAGCCACAGCATTCTGAAGCGCGGCATCGATAAAGGTCTGGTAGAAGTGCATTTCCATGACCTACGCGATCATACCTTGGACAAGCACAAGCGCGTGGACGATTACCAGTTCGGTGGCGGTGCAGGCATGGTCATGACCATCGAGCCGATTGACCGTTGCATTTCCGTCCTCAAAGCCGAACGCAATTATGATGAGGTGATCTACATGACACCCGATGGCGAGCAGTTCGACCAGCCGATGGCCAACCGCCTTTCCACCAAAGGCAACATGATCATTCTCTGCGGCCATTACAAAGGCATCGACCAACGCGTGCGTGACCATTTCATTACCAAAGAGATTTCGATTGGCGATTACGTGCTTACAGGTGGCGAATTGGCAGCAGCCGTGGTCTGCGATGCGGTCATTCGCCTTATTCCGGGCGTTATATCAGACGAGACCTCTGCCCTTTTTGACAGCCATCAGGATGGTATGCTTGCACCGCCCGTTTACACCCGACCAGCAGAATACAAAGGCTGGAAGGTTCCGGACGTTCTTCTTTCAGGAAACGACAAACTGGTAGAAGATTGGCGCCATGAGCAGGCGTTGAAACGGACGCAGGAACGGAGACCCAGGTATTTGGATGAAAAATGAGCAACGTCCTTCTCATAATGATTCCAAACCTCCTATAATCAGATTGCTTCACTTTCCTGCCAACACCGAAAGAAAAGTACAAACAGACGCACAGGCTGTAGAAGGCAACACTACCTCTACCTTCGCCATCATGGAGTTATCCAACATACACGTAAGGCGTATGCATTGGGCCATCTTCAGTCCATCACTTCTCTCCTACCCGTTCAGTACCGAATATGTGCGGGATGAAGAACATGCCGTAGCGTTGGGTGAACTTCTCTTGCAATTGGACAGGAAACCAGAAGAAGTAGATGCTTATTTCAATTCGCTCGGCAAAATGCCCATGGGAAAGTACTTCGAGCAGCTGCTGTTCTATGTGCTGGAGCGTGATGAACGCTTCGAGGTGTTGCTCAAGAATCATCAACTAAAGAAGGGAAAGCATACCGTTGGCGAGATCGACCTGATACTGAAAGACGTGCAAACAGGCGCAATCGAGCATTGGGAGATCGCCCTCAAATACTACCTGCAACAGTCCTGTTCAGCCGAACATGCCGTCATGCTCGGCCCCAATGCCATTGACAATCTGGCCAAGAAGATGCGGAAACTCATCGAAAAGCAACTACCGCTCAATACGGATCTGAGCGAATTTGGTATTCCAACTAACGAATTACTGACCAACAGACTTTTCATAAAAGGACAATTCTTTTACCATTTGGCGCATGCAGATGGATGCAACATATTTCCAAACCATGCCCACCCAGACCACAAAAGAGGCTGGTGGTGCTACCTGAAAGAAGCCGATAAAATGCTTACCCAAGACCTTCTTTGGACGACCGCCTGGAAGCCGACATGGATCGGGGAAGTTGAATTTTATAATAACGATAACCTTCTAAATTTCAAGGAGATGAGAGATTTATTGAAACGACATTTTCAAGAAGAGGTCCATTCTGTGCTATGCGTAGGTCTGCAACAAAATGATGGAGGATGGAAAGAGGTTACCAGAGGTTTTGTAGTGAATGATGATTGGCCGAATGGCATAAAAAAGAATTGAAATTATGTAACGCGCCATTGGAATAATATGCATACCCAAAACGTTACCCACAGCGCATTGCGTATCTTGTCATCACCAACTTGGGAAGTCTGGCTTCCCGATCACCTTAAACCAAATGTCATGAAAGCAATACCCCATTCTCTCGCATTAGCATTTGTTCTTTCGCTCGTTCATCTTTCATCGCTGCATGCTCAGGCTCCTGCCGTGGACATCTGTCTGGTAACAGTCGATACTTCCTCCACACATAATATTGTTGTGTGGGAGAAACCCAGCACTACGGCCATCGATAGCTTTCTGGTATACCGTATGTTCTCAGACAGTACATATCAACAGGTAGGTGCAGTAGCTTACGATTCGCTGAGCGTCTTCCATGATTATGATGCCGCTGCCGACCCGAATGTAGCTCCTCATCGCTACAAGTTGGCAACGCTCGATACGGCCGGGGTTGTCTCTGCTCAAAGCGACTATCACCAGACCATGCACCTCACGGTTTCAACCGCGGGAGACATGCTTTGGAGCTGGTATAAGATAGAGAATGCCAGTAATCCGGTAACCACCTTCAACTGTTATAGAGATGATGATGGCACTGGTAGTTTCCAGCTCATCAATACACTTACCGGAACCGAACAGGAATGGAACGATGGAGACATTGACCTGTATCCCAACGCGCGCTATGTGGTGGATGTGGACTGGAACATCTCCTGTAGCCCATCACGGGAAAATGTGAATACCACACGTTCCAACTTGGATGAACGGGTGGCTGCACCAAGTGGAATTGAGGAGGCCGTACTTGAAAAAGTATTGGTTTACCCCAACCCGTCCAATGGCCCCATCCACGTGCAGATTCCAAGCGAGGTTAACCCGACAGCGTATGTTCTTTGGTCGGAACTTGGTGCTGTAAGCTATGGCGAATCGCTTACTCAGTATCTTCGCGGAAATCAGGTGACCATTGATATTCCTTCGGTAGCAGCTGGTTTGTATCTATTGGAAATTCAAACCCCTGTTGGTTCCATCACCAAAAAAGTGCTCGTCAGATAACCGTTTATGAGGATACGCCTCTTCCTGTACCTCACCATCCTTGCTGTTGGGTTCAGTACCATATCGGTGCGGGCCCAACAGTATAATTTTAAGACCTATACATCCAAGAATGGTCTGGGCAGCTCCATCATCAACTGCATCTTCCAGGACAGTCGCGGAGACATCTGGTTCGGAACACAGTCAGGTGGTGTAAGCAGATTCAATGGTTCCACCTTCCGGTCATTCACTAAGGCAAACGGTCTGGTTGGGAATGATGTGACATGCGTCTCTGAGGACAGGAACGGAAACGTTTGGATAGGCACGTCCGAAGGTGTTTCGAAATTCGATGGCACCAACTTCACCAACTACAACGACTCTTCCGGGTTGGCGGTTAAGCGTGGCATCTATTCCATTTATGTGGATGATGGGAATGTGGTCTGGTTCGGTTCTCGCGGTGGCGGACTTATCCGTTTCGATGAGAACGGGTTCAAAGCTTTTGGCAAGGATGATGGGCTTCCTTCCGACAATGTTTTTTCCATCACCCAGACCAAGGACAAACGGATGTGGCTGGCCTGTTCCAAAGGCGTGGCCAGTTATGATGGGACCTCCTTTGAAACCTACGCGATAAGCGAAGGGAAGACCTACTTCACGGTGGCCAAAGGTGCCAACGGAAATGTGTGGTTCGGTGGAACACCTGGCAATGGCGTTCTGCATTATCACAATGGAAAATTTCAGCAGTTGGAACTTCCCAAGGAGGTGGCAGGTGATTTTATTGGAAGTATAGTCGAAGACATTCAAGGCCGTGTATGGTTCGCTACCGACCATGGTGTTCTCAAGTGCCAGCAAGGAGCATTTCAGCTTTACACGCAAGACATGGGGCTTTCTGCCAACGGTGTTCTTTCGGTGGCTTCCGACCGCGAAGGAAACATCTGGATTGGCACACAGGGCGGTGGTGTCAACCTGCTTTCCAACGAGGCGTTCATTTCCTATTCTGATGAAGACGGCCTGTCAAAATCGAGCGTTACAGCTGTGGAAGCAGATACCGCTGGGCATCGCATCTTTATCGGTACGGCACGTGGTGGCGTAAATGTGCTTCACAATGCCTCATCCTCAAAATTTGAGAAGATAGAAGGCGTCCCCGAACTGGACGAAGTGAACATCTATGCCCTCAGTTACGACCAACACAAACTGTGGGTAGGTGCACAGGAAGGGCTTTACATTCTGAACGAAAAGGATGGTCGTTTCAAACTGATGGAGGAACTCCATGAGGTCAATGGCAATCGACTGACCGCCATCAATGGAATCATTCCCAATGGCAAAGACGACCATTGGATATCGAGCTACGGTTCGGGACTTATACGCTGGAAGGATGACAGTTTGAAGCTTTACAGCACCGATAACGGATTCCCCTCCGATAACCTGCTCGTCATCTTCAAAGACCATCATTCCAACCTATGGATAGGCACGCAGGACGTAGGCATCATCAAACTCACTCAGGACACCTTTGTTTCGTTCTCCTCCATCCTACCCTTTCCTGATGTGAGCGTTTGGGCCATTGCAGAAGACCGCGAAGGCGTGATGTATTTCGGTACCAGCGACCGCGGACTGTATCGCTATGACGGTTCGAAACTGAAAAACTACGACATGATGTTCGGTTCGGTGACCAACCGCGTGAAGTCGCTGCACTGGGACCCTACGGGAGATTGTCTTTGGATAGGAACACCCGAAGGAATCCACCGAACGCGGTTTGACCTGAACGGCAACATCATTGAAATGCGTACCTATAGCGAGAAGGATGGACTGTCCACCTTTGAGATCGATCAGAATGCGGTGGAAATTGATGGCGATGGAACCGTTTGGTTCGGTTCTACCAACGGCATTACGGCCTATCGCCCCAAGTACGACCGAAACACGGTCTTTCCGCCCAAGATACGGTTGGAAAGCATCCTTTTGAACCACGAGCATGTGGATTGGCACAACTACTCCGATTCGGTGGACCCGTTCACGGGAGTGCCCATTACCCTTGAACTGGGCCATAGGAACAACCACCTCACCTTCGAGGTACGCGCCCTCACTACCGATAAGGTGTCTTACAGCTTCAAACTCGTTGGTCAGGACGAACATTGGAGTCCCTATTCATCCAATTCATCCATACCCATAGCCAACATCCCGCCAGGAGAATACACCTTTATGGCCAAGGCCATCAACAGCAACCGTGTAGAAACGGAATCGGAGTTCTCATTTCCGTTCATCATCAAACCACCGTGGTGGAGCAGATGGTACGTTCAGGCAGGTTCCTTTCTGCTCCTCACCCTTGTTATTCTTCTGGTTGTAAAAGCACGCGAACGGGTTCTGAAGGAACAGAACCGCGTGTTGGAACAAACCGTGGCAGACCGAACAGCCGATGTGGTGAAAGAGAAAAAAGAGGTGGAAAAGCTCTACAACCGTTCGGAAGAACTGCTGCTGAACATTCTCCCAGCCGAAACAGCCGAAGAGCTGAAGGCCAAAGGGCATGTGGACGCCAAGCGCATTGATGAGGCCACGGTGCTCTTCACCGACTTCAAAGGTTTCACGAAGCTTTCTGAACTCATGTCGCCCGAACAACTGGTGGCCGAGATCAACGAGTGCTTCTCCGAGTTCGACCGCATCATGGAGCGGCATCAGGTAGAGAAGATAAAGACCATTGGCGATGCGTACATGGCCGCTGGCGGACTTCCTTCCCCCAATGAAACCCACGCCATTAACGTGGTGAATGCTGCGTTGGAAATTCAACGGTTCATGGCCAACCATGCCAACGAGAAGGAGGCTGCGGGTGTACCGTTCTTCGAGATCCGTATCGGTGTAAATACAGGGCCCGTGGTGGCAGGTATTGTCGGCATCAAGAAGTTCGCGTACGACATTTGGGGAGATACCGTGAACACGGCCGCGCGAATGGAAAGTTCCGGTGAGGTGGGCAGGGTCAATATCTCGGAACAAACCTACCAGCTTGTGAAAGACCGCTTCGTATGCACCTACCGCGGAAAGGTTGCTGCCAAAGGAAAAGGCGAGATCAGCATGTATTTCGTGGAGAAGGAGAAGCCGCTGTGATTTTCTTCTCCACAACCATGGCATCCGTTCCATGCGATGGCTACATTTGAACCATAAACCCCCAATGATGAAACGTTTTACACTTCTCTCCGCTATCGTACTATTGATCGGGATTTCCGGTTGCACCAAGAACGACACCCAGCCCGATGGGCCTTACATCGTTTTCAAATTCAAATTCGACCCCACGCAGGAACGCTACGACAGTTTCGGCAATGTGGCCACCGTACCCAATGGACATGCGGCCCAATCCCCTACCTTTCACAGCATCTCTGGGCATTACATCGAACTGACCTCCTCCGCTTGGACGGCTTTGGGACAGGGCGAGATCGTGTACAAGGGCCCCGAGACCACGGCAGGTGGCGACAATGCGGTGGATTTCGATAAGGCCAGCGTGGTGGCCGAGAATGAGACCTTCGTTTCGGTGCCGATCAGCGATGTGGCTGCGGGTACCTACCAGTACGTGCGGGTATCGGTCACCTACCAGAACTACGACATCAAATACAATGCGCTCGGTTTCACCAACCTTACGGGAACGCTGGCCTCCTTTGTGGGCTTCAACACCTACATTACCAACTACAAGGTGAGCCAGATGACCGATGATGTGAACAGCAACAAATTGCAGGGCTATTGGGCGTTCGAAAGCCAGGGAACGCTGACCAAAGGACAGGCACCCGTGGGCGCCACCACGGTGGTGAACCCGTTGTTCAACTCAAGCCCCATACCCGCGGGCAGCTGCGTGGTAACGGGCACCTTCGACACACCGCTGACCATTACGGGCGAAGAGACCGAAGACGTAACCGTGGTGCTCTCCGTTTCCACCAACCAGAGCTTTGAGTGGACCGACCCTGATGGCAACGGCCAGTACGACCCATTGGATGGCGATGTGCCTACCGACATGGGGCTGCGCGGCATGAAGGCCATGGTGCAGTAAGGTTAGCTGGCACGCAGAGGGTCAAGGGTTTGCATGTTTCACACAGAGACGCAGAGAAACAGAGCTAAAAAGACCCACCCCTCCGCCTGAGGCGGAAGACTTGCGCAAGCCGGGAGTAAAATACCGAAAGCTGCCAGTTGGCCGTTTGGAAGTCTGAACAGGTGGGGAAAAGAAAAACCCCGCTACCGAGGTAAGCGGGGCTTAACCCAGCATCAAACGTTGTTCCATCATATAACGCAGGCGGTTGGGGTTTATTGTGGTGGTATAAGCTAAAGGCGCGAGCCCGTTCTGGAACTCTGCGCCTTTAGGGTTAAGGGTTGAAGTTATCGCCCCTTGTTTACGAAGGTAGAAAGACCTCTGAGGTTTTGAACCGACCGAAGGAGCCTGCCTTGAGCCTGCCGAAGAGAACTCAACGACATCAGGAGGTAAACCACATAGGTCTTGTGGTTGGTATCTAAAGATTTGTTCGTGGGGCTAAGGGCATTTGATCGGTTCATTTCAAGATCAGTTACAACGTAGTGCAGTGTTCTCTTTGCCGAAGGCGGAAAACTGATCGTGTCTTGTTCAGCATGAGTGACCCTTCGGAAAACGCGCACCAGCGGAGCAAGTATTTACTCCCCAATTATCCCCGAAACTTCTTTGAAACTCTCCAATCCTGCCTCAATGTTCTCAATGATCTCATTGGCAAGCACGTCTGGGTCTGGAAGATTATCAAGATCCGCAAGGCTCTTGTCCTTCAGCCAAAAGATGTCGAGGTTGGTCTTATCTCGGACAATGATCTCTGAATAAGAATACTTACGCCAACGACCTTCAGGGCCTGTGCCGAGCGTAGTCGAGGTATCTTCGCTCCATGTTTCCTTACGCTTATTGCGATTGTCTGGATTGTAGAGCGTAATGAACTCGCGCAAGTCTTCGAGTTGCAGCGGTTTCTTCTTGAGGGTATGGTGCACGTTTGTGCGGTAATCATACACCCACACTTCTTTCGTCCAAGCTTCTTTAGAAGCGGGTTTATTATCGAAGAACAGCACATTCGCCTTTACACCGTTAGCGTAGAAAATGCCTGTAGGCAAACGCAGAATGGTGTGCAATTCTGTGGTCTTCATCAGTTCCTTGCGCACGGTCTCTCCTGCTCCACCTTCAAACAGTACGTTATCGGGCAAAACTACCGCTGCCTCACCATTTGCTTTGAGCATCGTACAGATGTGCTGCACGAAATTCAACTGCTTGTTGCTGGTAGTGGTCCAGAAATCCTGACGGTTGTAGCTCAGGTCCTGCTTTTCCTGTTCGCCTTCCTCATTGGTAATGGTCATACTGCTTTTCTTACCGAAAGGCGGATTGGCCAATACGTAATCGTATCGTGTTCCTGCATCAGCCACAAGGGCATCAACAGGCGAAATGAAAGACGAACCGTCTATCTCGCCAATGTTGTGCAGAAACATGTTCATCAGACACATTCTACGCGTGCTGGCAACAATCTCGTTGCCGTAGAACGTCTTGTTCTTCAAGAACTCCTTTTCCTCCTTATCAAGGCGGTTGTTTTCTACAATGTGGTCATAAGCAGCAAGGAAGAAACCGCCCGTGCCACAGGCAGGGTCGGCAATGGTTTTGAGCGGTTTGGGCTGCACACATTCCACCATGGCACGTATCAACGCACGGGGCGTGAAGTATTGCCCTGCACCGCTCTTGGTGTCTTCTGCGTTCTTCTCCAACAGGCCTTCATAGATCTTGCCTTTGAGGTCGGCACCCATCATGCTCCATTGCTCCTTATCGATCATATCGATGATCTTGAGCAATTTGGCCGGGTCTTGGATCTTGTTCTGTGCCTTGGTGTAGATCTGCCCCAACGTACCCGATGCCTGACCCAACTCACGCAGCAGCGTGGTATAATGCGTTTCCAGCTCGGCACCACGCTTATCTATCAGACTATCCCAATTGTATTCCTTAGGCACATTTGTTTGGCGGTTGTATGGCGGTTTGCTGAACTCATCAGCCATTTTAAGGAACAGCAGAAAGGTTATCTGTTCCAAATAATCGCCATAGCCTACGCCATCGTCACGCAGTACGTTGGCAAAATTCCAAACCTTGGATATGATAGATGATTCGGTCATTGGTTCTGTAGGTTGAATTTGTCTTTATCCCATAATTGGGGATTGTTCAATATGTAATTTCTGATACGTTCGTGGTTATCCGTGTCACGGATAATATGGTCATGAAAACGCGTCTGCCATGCAAAATCGGCATGGATGGTGCGCGCCTGTTTGGTTACCACCGATTTGTAGGAACGCACAATGGTCGGCAACGAACCGGATTTGGGTGATATGGCCGCCATTTGTTCGTTTTTGGGGGGTAGAGACGTTGCATGCAACGTCTCAATCGGTGGTTGTGGTTGTGGTGGAGACGTTGCATGGTGTGGAGACGTTGCATGGTGTGGAGACGTTGCATGCAACGTCTCTACGGATCCCGCCCTATCAATAATCACAATACCATGCACATGATTGGGCATTACCACAAACGCATCCAATTGCACAAACGGAAAATGATCGGGTATCGAATGCCAACATTGGTGGGCGATCCGTCCAATATCAGACAATTGCATTTCCCCATTTTCCACCTCTCCGAAATAATGTTCCCTGTCTTTGGTACAGATGGTCACGAAATAGGCCGCATCGCGCCCATAATCCCACCATGGGGCACGGGCCGATGGAATGCGGTATTTATTTCGGTACAGGTCGGTCATGGGTGTTTTTTTTCCGTAGAGACGTTGCGTGCAACGTCTCTATCTGTGGTTCGATCGGTTATAGAAACATTACCGTTCGATTTTGTGGAGACGTTTCTGCCCGATTTTGTGGAGACGTTGCATGCAACGTCTGTACTGCATGCAACGTCTGTACCTATCCTCTCCAGCAACTCCCCTGCTGGCTCCCAATCCTTCTCCTTCTTACACGCGGCCAGTTCTTGTGCCGTAAGCAGCCGCCCTTCAAATGCCTTTTTAAGGATGCTTTGCCGCAGGGCTTCTGCCTTTTGAAGGCTTTGGGTTATGCTCTCCTCCAGTTTATCGCACACCGAGAGGCGGCTTTCTATCTCTTGGACGATCTGGTGTTGTTCTTCTACAGAGTATGCTCGGAGTTGCATTTCTCTGATATCGCTAATGTTCAAATGAGGCGATGTGGTTCCCCCAATCAGAGGTTTGTATTGTAGTATAAACTCATTGCTTAGAAAATACCACATGAAATACTCTGGCAAAACGGATTTGACTGATCGAAACATCATCATCCGCTGCCCCAAACAAACCTCTTCATTTGGTTTTAGGACAACCGTAGTACCAACAGTTCCTTCTCTTGCGAAAAGAATATCTCCAGCGATGGGCTTTAATCTTTGAATTCGTTGATTAAAAGTTTCCTCTGAAACATATCTAATCTTGTCCCAAACGATACGACCATTTTCAATGCATGTAGTATCAACACAATGATACCCTGTGCCTTGAAATTTAGCAGTCGAATGAAGACAATCGATAATATAGTTACAGGCTGACTCAATGGTCAGAAGAGCCGAACACTCATCAGTGAAACCATTGAATTCGGTTAACTTCCTTGGCTTACTCGGCTTCTTCCCCTTTTTCCCTTCTTTTTCCCATTGCTTTACGGCCACCTTCCATTCAGCCAACTGTTGTTGGTAATGAGTTTCGCGTTCTTCCTGTATCTTTTTGAGGAGTTCTTCTGCCGTAGGTAGATCTTTTTGTTTGGAGCGCCACTCCTTGGTCAACTCCCCCTCAAACGCCTTTTTGAGCACCGCTTGGCGGTACACCTTCAGTTGCTCTTGCGCGGTTTTGAGGTTGGCTATGCCGTTGTCCAACTCGCTGAACAACTGCTCTATCTTGGATACAATGGCGCGCTGCTCTGGGAGGGGGCAAGGTTGAACCGTAGCTTTGACAGAATCTGAGCATTGACATTGGTCTTTAAACCAGTTTTCCCAAGTTCAATCTGACTCCAATAATGTAGTGATTGGAAGAACAAATAGATGTATTTAGGAAGAACGGCCTCATTAAGAATTATTCGAATCAGGTACGAGGCAAAAACAGCTTTCGGAGGAACATTCGAACTAAGCAGAAAGCTCTTACCTACAGTACCTCCGGTTCTCGCAAAAACCAGATCGTTAGGGGAAAGCTGGAACTTGTCAAGTTGGGAGTCATCAATGTCGCAGACGGGAACAGTACTCCAATCAACTGCTCCATCTTGAATGTCCGTAATTCTCAGATACTTTGCCCCATTTGCATCAGGGTCTTTTGCGGAAGCCGTGTAGCCGTAATGAATGCGGTCAGAAACTTCGTTTATAGAACACTCGGCCCAGTCTTCTCTCATATCAACGATAGTACACCTTTAATCCAGTAGAGAAAGAAGTGAATTGGGAGTTGAGAACAAGAGAGTCTCCAAGGTCATTCAATACCTCATGGCTTGGGTGACCATATTTGTTGCCATAACCAAAGTTGCATACGTTGGTCAGGTAACGGTGCATCCAACCTCTGGTAGGCAAATTCTCATATTGGGTCATATCCCAATTTTTGCTCGAACCATGATGAGGAACTTGAAACACGATAACGGATTCCAATTTACGTCTGAAATCTTCCCTAAAAGCAACAGGATTATTGCCTGGCTTGATGGACGTATCTCCCATCAATAAGCTGTGTGCATGCGGAAGACGACCATAATGGTCGGCCCAAGCATGCCTTCTGCGTGCTCTGTAATGTGGCGGACGGATTTCACTCTCTACGTATGATCTGCCAGCAATACGATGGTAATTAACCGGACCATGCAATAAGACCATACCGTGGGCATTGATGTCATCAAGTTTTTTCTTGTAGCACGCGTGTGCCTCTTTCCTTTTCTCGGCTATCAGCTTCTCATAATCTCCATCTTCCAACTCGTCATCCTTGGTCTTTCCAACTTGAAGAAGTAAACATAACTTCAAACCTCGAACTTGCGCTGCCGTGATTTCTTTTACATAAGTGCTGAACTCCCACCTATTTCGGAGAAAGAATTGCAGGTTATTCTTGAAAAATTGGAATTCCGCAGCAGTTGTTTCAAACTCATCAGCAGGAGGGGTGGCAGGTGTGCCCTGTGCCGAAAGTTCATCACCTTCCGGATTTATTAGGTCCTCTATATATTTGGCCTCTTCGGAGGTAACGATGTATATATCAGCGTCTTTGTATCGCTCTCGCAGAAAAGAATATGGATTCTCTATAAACGAATCGTAATCATCTATCCCGAAATCATCCTCTCCATTAGGAAATTCTTTTGCGGAGAACCTTAACACATATCGTTGGTTTTTCGGGAAATATGGAATAACAATTTTCTTAGCCTGATGTCTTTTAAGTAGCTTAACTACTCCTGACACATGATCATAATCCAAATGCGATATGAACAGGATGTCTATTTTATTGACAGGAATAAACTGGTTGTGGGTAAAATGGATTATTTCTCTATCCAAAGCATGGTAATGCCCTTTTATCCATGTACTGGTGCCACAGTCATAGACAATGTTCCAGGCTTTCCCCGAGTCAGGGGAAAAAATCTGGCCTCCGTAGAACGCACCCTGCCCTACTTTAAAAAATGTGAAATCTGATTTCAATAACTCCATTACGCTACTAATACTTCGTTCAACTCTTCAATAATCCCATTCATATCCTCCCCGAACAACTGCCACATGCGGCCACGGCCGCCCTTGGCATCAAAGGGCGTGTAGTCGAGGTCTTCCACATCTATATGAAAGCTGTTCACCAAATGGTCTTTCAGCATGCGCAGCCAGTCCATCTGTTCTTCAGAGAAACGGTTGTGCTGCCCCGCATTCTGTTTGAATATCCAGTTACGGAAGTTCTCATCAATGGTGCTGTCAAACCCACGCAGTTGGTCGTCTATGCCGCACACCCTGCGTATCAACGAGACTAAAGCCGTGAGTTCATGTTCGGGGCGTTTGCTTTTCACCTCTTCCAGCTGCGTGTAGGCGTCCCACACATGGAAGGGTGCCAGGAGCGGTCGGTCGGTTTTCAGAATGTCCAACACTTCTTTCACCATTTTGTAGGTTACCGTTCTGCGTTGGTACGGTTGGTTGTAAAAAATGCTCAGCGCCTGAATCTCGTCCTTGTGCGCTTCCATGTATTCCTTAAAATCTTTGATGAGCCCTTGCGCCCGTTCGGTCGCATCCTTGTCCCACTCGCTACGGATAACCGTATCGATATTATGGTGGTCAATGATCTGTTCGTGCTGTTTACGCACCTTCTCCACCAGCTCATTGAATTTGCCATTGAACGAGGTGGCCGCTTCGCGCGCCAATTGTTGTTGGGCATCCATGGTAGAGACGTTGCATGCAACGTCTCCACTGCATGCAAGGTCTCTACGGGCATCAATCGCATCAGGGTCAAACGCATTCAGCAGTTCCTTGCTGATCTGTTTCAGGGTTTTACCGCCTGCTGCCTCGGCCAATTGGGCCTGTTCCTTTTCAGACAGTTGTCTGTCCAAACGTATCAGTCGGTTGGCAAGGGATAGAAAGAGGTCTTCCTCATTCACGCCCATGGTGACAGCACCCAGCAGGTCTTTCATCGGAACGGTACGTTTGCGCTCCAACGGACGGCTATCGGTCTTCTTGCTTTTGGTGGCACCTACGGCATCCACGATCACGAAATGCGTTTTGGCCGCTGCCGTGGCTGATACCTGTTTTAGGTCATCCGTATTAATGGTACGCGTACCGCGCCCCTTCATCTGCTCAAAATAGCCGAGGCTCTTTACATCGCGCATAAAGAGCAATACTTCCAAGGGTTTCACATCGGTACCCGTAGCGATCATATCCACCGTAACGGCAATGCGTGGGTAATACTCATTTCGGAAACGGTTCAACACCGTTTTGGGGTCTTCATCAGCTTTGTAGGTCACCTTTTTGCAGAAGTCGTTGCCTTCATCGAACTCCTCGCGCACCATTTTAATGATGTCATCGGCATGGCTGTCGGTCTTGGCAAAAATGAGGGTCTTGGGCACTTCGTATTCCCCATCCTTGTCTATTCTGCCGGGGAAGATCTCTTCACGCAAGGCCCTGCGGTATTCGCGTATGATGTTGCGTATCTGGCTGGGGTTGACCACCGCTTTATCAAGATCATTCTTCTTGTACGCGGTATCCTCATCTTCCCGCTGCCAGCGTTTCTTGCGTGAGAGTTTATCGCGCCTATCCACATACCAACCTGCTTTTACCACCGCCCCATTCTTGGAAATATCGGTTTCGATGGTGTAGGTATCGAACGGCACATTCACCCCATCCGAAACCGATTGCTCGTAGGTGTATTCGCTCACAAGGTTCTCATCAAAGAATCCCAGCGTACGCGTTTCAGGTGTGGCCGTAAGTCCAATAAGGGTAGCATCGAAATAATCGAGCACCTGTTTCCACAGGTTGTAAATGCTGCGGTGGCATTCATCAATAATGATGAAATCGAACATCTCAATAGGCACCTTTTCATTGTAGGCCACAGGCAACGGTTCCTTATTGCCTACCTGCTGTTGCATCCACGAACTCTCGTTCGGATTCTCATTCTCGGCACTTTCATCCATTTCTGTCCCTTGCAGAATGGAATACAACCGCTGAATGGTACTGATGGACACCTGGCTATCGGTGGCCACATAGCTTGAACTCAGCCGCTGCACGTTATACAGTTCTGTGAACTTGCGGTTATCGTCCGTGGGCTGAAACTTCATGAACTCCTGCTCGGCCTGTTCGCCCAAGTTGCGCGTATCTACCAAAAAGAGAATGCGCTTGGCCTTGGCAAACTTCAATAACCTGTAAATGAAGGTGGCAGCGGTAAAGGTCTTACCCGCGCCTGTTGCCATTTGTATCAACGCTTTTGGCCGATTGGCCTTGAAGGACTTTTCCAGCTTGGTAATGGCATCTATCTGGGCAGGGCGCAAACCGGTCAAATCCAAATTAGGCATATCGAGTAATCGACCGCGCAGGGTCTGCTCTTGCTTCATCCATTCCTGCATGGTTTCAGGACGGTGGAAACTGAAAACCCTTCTGCCTCGCGGTTTCGGGTCGCGGTAATCGGTAAACCGTGTTAGCACCCCCGTGCTTTCATAAACAAAAGGCAGAGGTTCATTATTCAGGTACTTGAGTTTGGAAGAGGCATAACCCACAGATTGCTCCTCAACGGTGGTCAGCTTTTGCCCTTCATCTTCTTTCTTGGCCTCAATAACACCAACGGGCTTGCGGTCGACAAACAGGGCATAATCCACGGGGCCAACCTCCGTTTGATACTCACGAACAGCCACGCCAAGGTTGGCGGCCAAATTCACTTCATTCTTAGATTGCACCACCCAACCCGCATCTACCAGCATCTGGTCGATGCGGTCGCGCGCTTTCTGCTCTGGGTTTTGGTTGGGGGCGGTCATGGTTTACTTCTCGATACAATTCTTCCTCCGTCAGCATCACTCGAAGTGACAGAAGCGGAGTGCTAACCTAACAATCTTCTTTCAAAGTTGTACTCCTTACTTCGTAATCTATTTATGGAGAGGGCGGTTGATTGGTTGATCGGTTGATTGGTTTATAGATTTGATACAGTTGATTGAGTTGATTGAGTTGATTGAGTTGATACAGTTTACTGAGTTTATAAAGTTGACTGGTTTATAGAGTTGATTGAGTTGATAAGAGATAGAGAGATAAGGGGATCGGGAAATTGGGGCAATGAGCGGATTGGCAAATTATTCTCTGCGGCTCTGTGTGAAAATAGCTTTTGGCTTTCGGCCATTGGCGAGAAATGACCGTGAGCGAAGCGAACACGCTCTGTGCATCTCTCCTTCTCTATTCTCCTCTGTGTGAAATCCTTTAGTTACGGCCTCTGGCCGTGAGAACGCTACGCTTAGTTCGATACAATTTTCCCGAAAAAGGAAAATCACTCAGGATGACCCGTGCACTCCTTTGCGTCTTTGCGAGAACCATCCGTGAGCGGAGCGAACACTCTCTGCGGCTCTGTGTGAAACCAAACTGAGCGAAGCGAACACGCTCTGTGCATTTCTCCTTCTCTATTCTCCTCTGTGTGAAATCCTTAGATATACTTCGTCAAGCTCAGTACAGGCGCTTCATGGAGATTCCTCCGCTCCCTGCGGTCGGTCGGAATGACATAAGGTTGAGTCGTCCTAAAATAAGTTGACAGGTTTTTACTGTTGATTTTTGGAAGAACCTGCCCGATATCGGGCAGGGTTCTTTGGTGTATGAAGTTAGGTGT